>JAVFAQ010000006.1:0-24916 GCA_034002325.1 Flavobacteriales bacterium
GTTCGCTCAGAAGCTGGGGCCGGGCAATGATAGTGAATTCCGCCTCACCCCCCCTCCGTCACGTTCTGACGTACCCCCACCCACACTTTTGCGGCCATGTTCTCCCGCATCCTCTGGGTGGCCAATGGCCTCCGCTCGCAACAGCCGTTCTATGATGGCTTCTACCGGGTGATGAACCGCATCGGCATCCGGTACGGCTGCCTGCCGAGCACCGACCACAACATCTGGTGCCGCGACTACATGCCGGTGCCCACCGCGCAGGGCCACTTGGTGCAGTTCCGCTACTGGCCCGATTACCTGGTGCGCTCGCCGAAGCACCGCCGCACCATCGTGGATGCCACCACGGTGCAGGTGGAGCGATCGGTGCCGCGTGTATACAGCGACCTGATCGTGGACGGCGGCAACGTGGTGCTGGGGCCGGGCTATGCCGTGCTGACCCGCAAGGTGCTGCGCGAGAACCCGCACTACACCCGCAGGCGGCTCATCGCCGAGCTGGAGCGCCTGCTGGGCGTGGACCGCATCGTGCTGATCCCCGACGACCCGCTCGACTTCACCGGCCACGCGGACGGCATGGTGAGCGCCTACACGAACGACACCGTGCTGCTGAACGACTACCGCCACACCGATCCGGAGCTGGGTGCCCGTGTGCGGCGGGCGCTGCGCGAAGCGGGCCTGCGCCACGAGCTGGTGCCCTACGCGCCACAGGGCGGCACCGCGCTGGGCTGCTACATCAACTTCCTGCGCCACCTGCAGGGCGTGGTGGTGCCGCTGTACGGCCTGCCGGAGGACGAACAGGCCCTGCGCCGCTTCGCCGAGCTGTTCCCGTGGCACGAGGTGCGCGGGCTGGACTGCCGCGCCATCGCGCTCCAAGGCGGATCGCTCCACTGCATCACGTGGGCCACCGCGCCCGAATGGTGCCAATTCAACCCGCGTATCCAACCAAAACCTGATCCCGACCCAGCATGATCGGCTCCATCATCGGCGACATCGCCGGCTCCATCCATGAATTCACCGGCAACCGCGACCCGCACGTGGAACTATTCCCGCCGGACAGCGAGGCCACGGACGACAGCATCCTGACGCTGGCCACCTGCGAGGCCATCCTTTCCGGGCGCGACTACGGCACCGTGTACCGGGAGTTCGGGCGGCTGTACCCCGATCCCATGGGCGGCTACGGGCTGCGCTTCCACGACTGGCTCCACTCCGACGATCCCGCACCTTATGGTAGTTGGGGCAACGGCAGCGCCATGCGCGTGGGGCCCGTAGGCTACGCTTTCAACGATGTGGACGAGGTGCTGCGGCAGGCCGGACGCAGCGCGGCGGTGACGCACGACCACCCCGAGGGCATCAAGGGCGCGCAAGCCACGGCGCTGGCCATTCTGCTGGCCCGGCAGGGGACCGGCAAGGAAGGCATCCGCACGGCGATCAGCGGCCGCTTCGGGTACGACCTGCACCGGACCGTGGAGTCCATCCGCGCCACGTACACCTTTCAGGACAGTTGCCAGCACACGGTGCCCGAGGCCCTGATCGCCGTGCTCGACGCCAACAGCTTCGAGGAGGCCGTCCGCAACGCCATCAGCCTCGGCGGCGATGCCGACACGCTGGGCTGCATCGCCGGTGGCGTGGCGCAGGCACTGTTCCGCGATGTGCCCGCCCCATTGATGGCCGTCGCAATGCACCTCCTGCCCACCCACCACCTGCTCGACGTGGCCCAACGCTTCTGTGTCCGTTACCGGGAAGCCGGGCAAGCCGTCTGGTAAAGAAGTAGAAGGGCGAAAGGGTGCGAGGGTGCAGGGACGCGGTATCCGCTCTCGCACCCTCGCACCCCCTCGCACTTTCTCACCCTCTCACCAGAATGGACCCGCGCATGCTTCTTCCACACCCTCCGCACAATTGAACCCACCCCGTCACGCTTTGGCGGAGCGGCGCCGGAACCTTTGCGCATGCAACCCCATACACCATCCTCCACCCCCATCACCGATATCCGCGCGCAACTGAAGAAAAGCCACCAAGGCATCGACGAGGCCATCGACCGCCTGCTCGATGCGGTGAAGCCATGGCAACTGTTCGCCCAAGCACAGACCCGCCCGCGCGTGGTGGGGCTGTGGGGCATGACCGGCACCGGCAAGAGCAGCCTGGTGCGCGCCCTCACCACCCATCTGGGCCTGGCCGACAAGACCTTCTGGCTCGATGCCGGAGGGTGCCGCAAACGCGACTGGCTGGACGAGGTGCTGGAGCGGGTCCGCGCGCACCACGACGGCCAGCCCTTCGTGCTGGTGGTGGACGAATTCCAGCATGCCCGAACCGTGAAGAACGGCGACGAACGCGATGAACCGGCTGAACTCCGCCGCCTGTGGGAGATGATGGACAGCGGACGCGCCATGGTGGAGTTGGCGAACCGGCACTGGCTGCGGGAACTGCTCGATCTGGAGGACAAGCTGCGCGCCCTGTTGCGGCAGGACGTGGTGATCGCCAACGGGCGGGTGGTGCAAGGGATGGACACCTTCAACAAGGTGATGGAGAGCCATCGATCGGAGGAGAACTGGGCCATACCCGAAGGTTCCTGGGATTGGCTGCGCGATATCATGCCGAAACCCATCTCACTGACCGTATTCCGTGAACAGCTGGAAAAGCTGGACGGCCACGGCGTGCTGCGCATGCTGCGCGACCTGGTGGACAGTTGCATCGCCCCGGCCCCGCTGGATGCGAGCAGGGCGCTGGTGATCGTACTGGGCAACCTGGACGAGCTGTATGCCAGCGGCCGCGACCCCATGCCCGAACTGGACCCGGAAGTGCTGCTGCGCCGCCACCAGCGCATCGGCACCACCGGTGTGCATGAGGCGCTGTGCGGGCTGTTCCGCATCGAGCAGGTGGCGCGTCTGGGTACCGACCACATCGTGTTCCCACCGATGGGCGGTGAGGCCGTGCAGACCTTGGTGCGGAGCGAGGCCGAGGCCCTGCTTGCACGCCTCACGGAAGTCTGCGGCATCGCCCTCTCGGTCACGCCCGCACTGCTGGCCCGCATTGAGCAGGAGGCCACCATCGCCGTATTGGGCGCCCGGCCCGTGGTGGCCGCCGTGCATCGGGTGCTGCCCGCGCTCGCAACGGAGCTTTGCGAGCGGCTGGGCGATCGCCGCCCGCCGCACGGCCTGCTGGACCATGCCGGTGGCCGCGCCGTGGCCCGCATGCAGGCGGAGGGGCGCACCGAAGTGATGTCCCTGAAATGGCCCATCCCGCCAAGCCCTGAAAAAGACCCGGTGGCCATGCGCCGCTATGCCGTCCATGAAGCGGGCCACCTCGTGTGCGGGGTGCGCCTTGCGCGGCTCACGCCCCTGCAGGCATGCGCCCGCACCACCAGCGACCGCGTGGGCGGCTTCGTGATCTGGGAGCAGGAGCGGCTGCTCACGGCCGGTGGCTTGCTGCCCCGGCTCGCAGGCATGCTCGGCGGCTGGGCGGCCGAACGCCTCATCTACGGTGAAGCGGGCGTGAGCATGGGCAGCAACGACGACCTGCACAAGGCCACGGGCCTCGCCTTGGACGCGGTGAAGGAGCACGGCTTCGGCAGCGAACGGATCTACCGCGCCGAACATGCGTCGGCACCCATCACCGGCTTCCGCACCCTGCAACGGTCCGCCGAGATGCAGGCGCAACAGTGGGTGCAGGAGGCCGAGGAACTCGCCCTGCGTACGCTCCGCGACGAACGCGAATTGCTGGAACGGGTCACCGATGCGCTGGTGAAGCACGGCTCGCTCGGCCCGTCGGCCATTGAGCGGCTTTTTGCGGAGGATGCGCATCTTGCCATCGGACAGCATGCCTGAGCAGGCTTCCGCACATCGCGCCATGACCCACACGCTGTCCAAATCATCCTACGTCAAGGGCTGTCAGTGCCCCAAGGCGCTGTGGCTGCACAAGCACCGGCGGGACCTGATCCCGCCGGTGTCCCCGGCACAACAGGCGGTGTTCGATACCGGCCATGCCGTGGGCATGCTGGCCCGGCAACTGTTCCCCGGCGGGGTGGACCTGTCACCGGCCTCCGCGCGTGATTTCAGCCAGAGCATCGAGGCCACACGGCGGGCCGTCGCCGACGGTGTCCCGGTGATCTACGAAGCGGCCTTCGTGCATGACGGGGTGCTGGCCGCGCTGGACATCCTTGTGAGGGACGGCGACGGATGGAAGGCCTACGAAGTGAAGAGCAGCACCAACGTGAAGGACTACCACCTCACCGATGCGGCCCTGCAATCGTGGGTGATCGAAGGGTGCGGCCTTTCGCTGGCGGATGTGAGCATCGTTCACATCAACAACCAATATGTGCGGCAGGGCGCAGTGGACGTGCAACGCTTGTTCACCATTGCCAGCGTGAAGGAGCGGATGGCAGCCGAGCGCATGGCCGTTCCGCAGCGGGTGGCCGGGCTGAAGGACACGCTCCAACTGCCCCATGCGCCGGAAACGGACATCGGCCCGCATTGCAGATCGCCGTTCCAGTGCGACCTTATGCACCATTGCTGGGCGCATGTACCGGAAGGCTCCGTGTTCGATCTGGCATACGCCCGTGGGCGGGAATGGGACCTGTACCGGCGCGGCATCGTGCGGCTGGCCGACATCCCCGAGGACGAGCCGCTGACCACGACCCAACAGCGGCAGGTACGCGCCTTCAAGCATGGTGAGAGCCAAGTGGACAAGATCGCGCTGCGCACATGGCTTGCCGAACTGCGCTATCCGCTGCACCATCTGGACTTCGAGACCTTCAACCCGGCCATACCGCCGTTCGATCGCACCCGGCCCTATCAGCAGCTCCCCTTCCAGTACAGCATCCATGTGCAACACGCCCGTGGAGCAACACCGGAACACCGGGAACACCTTGCCGATGGGCATGGCGATCCACGCGCGGAACTGGTCCGGCGACTGCTCGATGACATCGGGCCGGATGGTGATATCCTTGCGTACAATGCGGGGTTCGAGCGGATGGTGCTGCAAGACCTATCCCTTGTGTTCCCTGAGCATGCCCCGGCCTTGCAGGGGATCATCGGCCGGATCAAAGACCTACGCTCGCCTTTCCAGTGGGGGTGGTACGTGGTACCCGCCATGAACGGCCGCACGAGCATCAAGGTGGTGCTGCCCGCACTGGTCCCCTCGTTGGGCTATGCCGATCTCGAGATACAGGAGGGCGGCACCGCCAGCGGGCTTTTCCAACAATTGGTGGAAGGGCGGTATGCGGGCGATCAAGCGCGGCTTCGGCAGGACCTGCTGGCGTATTGCGGCCGGGATACGTATGCCATGGTGAAGGTGCTGGAAGTCTTGGAGCAGGCCGTGGGGTGAGCAGAGCGGAGGTATGCTTGCGGGAGGACTTTTCATCGGCCCCACGCAGGCCGCTACCTTTACTCACTTTTTAAGCAAGACCACCCCATGTTGGAGTTGACGTTCCTGCGGGAACACCGTGAAGAAGCCGAACAGCGCCTGAGCAAGCGTAATATCGATGCCAAGGGTTTGCTGGACCAAGCCGCCACCTTGGATGCCACCCGCCGCACCACCCAGACCGAACTCGACGCCCGTCTCGCCGACCTCAATACCCTGAGCCGCACCATCGGCGAACTGATGAAGGCCGGCAAGAAGGACGAGGCCGAGGCCGCCAAGGCCCGCACCACCGAGCTGAAGGCCGACACCGCCGCCCTGAAGGAGAAGCTGGACGCGGCGGAGAAGGCCCTGCACGACCACCTCTGCACCATCCCCAACGCGCCCAGCGCGAAGGTGCCCGCCGGCCGCACGCCCGAGGAGAACGTGGTGGTGACGCAGGAAGGCGAGATCCCCGAGCTGGGCCCCGATGCCAAGCCGCACTGGGAGCTGGGCGAGGCGTACGGCCTTTTCAGCCTCGACCTGGGCGTGAAGGTTACCGGCGCCGGCTTCCCCGTGTACAGCGGGCAGGGCGCCAAGTTGCAGCGCGCGCTGATCGCCTTCTTCCTGGACAGGGCCACCGATGCCGGCTACCGCGAAGTGGTCCCGCCGCACCTGGTGAACGCCGCCAGCGCCTTCGCCACCGGCCAGCTGCCCGACAAGGAGGGGCAGATGTACCACGCCACCGAGGACGACCTCTACCTGATCCCCACGGCCGAGGTGCCCATCACCAACCTGTACCGCAACGAGACGGTGGACGCCGCGCAACTGCCGATCAAAATGGTGGGCTACACGCCGTGCTTCCGTCGCGAGGCCGGAAGCTACGGCAAGGACGTGCGCGGCCTGAACCGCGTACACCAGTTCGACAAGGTGGAGATCGTGCGCATCGAGAAGCCGGAGAACAGCTACGCCGCGCTGGAAGGCATGGTGGAGCATGTGAAGGGCCTGCTGCGCGCGCTGGAACTGCCCTACCGTCAACTGCTGCTCTGCGGCGGCGACATGGGCTTCGCCAGCGCGATGACCTACGACATGGAGGTGTACAGCGCGGCGCAGCAGCGGTGGCTGGAGGTGAGCTCCATCAGCAACTTCGAGACCTTCCAGAGCAACCGGCTGAAGTTGAAGTTCAAGGAGGACAAGAAGAACCGCCTGGCCCACACCCTGAACGGCAGCGCGCTGGCCCTGGCACGGATCGTGGCGGCGTTGCTGGAGAACAACCAAGGGCCCGACGGCATCCGCATTCCCCCCGCGCTACGACCCTACACCGGCTTTTCGACCATCGTGAAATGAACCGCGCCATACGGCATGCCGCCCTGCTCGCGTTGGGGGCCATGGGCCTCACGGCCGGCTGCCGGGGCACCGCCGATCCCGCGCAGATGCAGGCCGTGAACGCACTGATCACCGAAGCCGAAGCCGCCATGCTCACCTTGAACGAACTGGACCGCGGCCGTTACCACCGGGCGGACTCGGTGTTCCGCGCGCAGCTGCACCGCTACGACGATGCCTTCGCCGACACCCTGGGGCCCGAGGCCGCCACCGTGCTGGGCCAGCACTACCTGGTGCTGCGCAGCGCCGGGGCCATGGGCCGCGACCACGACCGCATCATGGCCGAGCTGCACACCACCGGCGACCGCCTGCGCGACCTGCGCAACGACCTGGCCACGGGCCTGATCGACCCCGCCCGCGCCGCCACCGCCATCGCCACCGAACGCACCCTGCTGCGCGAGCTCATGCGCAACGTGCAGCGCTGCATCGACAACTACCGCCTGGTGCAGCGCACCGCCGGCGCCCAGCCCAAGGTGGACAGCCTGCTCGCCACGGTGACCCCCGACCCCGCACGCCCATGACCCTCCGGCCCCTCATCGTCCTGGCCGCCGCCCTGCTGCTGGGCGCGCCCGCCGCCACCGCCCAGCCCAGCATGGACGAGCAGCTCGCCGCGCAGTACTACCAGCAGGGCGACCTCGAGAAGGCCGCCATGTACTACGAGCGCATCTTCAAGCAGCGCCCCACCGACCATTTCTACCAGCAGCTGCTCAAGTGCCACGTGGGCCTCAACGACATGGACGCCGCCGAGAAGCTGATCAAGGCCCAGCAGCGCCGCAACAAGGACGAGCCGGGGTACGTGATCGACATGGGCAGTTTGCTGCGCACCATGGGGCAGGACGACAAGGCCGCGAAGGAGTACGAGAAGGCCCTGCGCATGATGCGCCCCGAGCAGGGCAGCATCCGCCGCGTGGCCAACGCCTTCACCCGGGCCAACGAGACCGCCCTGGCCCTGGAGGCCTACGAGCGCGGGCAGAAGATGCTCAAGGACGGCCAGCACTTCCACTATGACATCGCCAACCTGTACGCCGCGCAGGGCGACGTGCCCAAGATGGTGAACGCCTACCTGGACCTGCTCAGCGCCAACGAGGCCTACATCCAGTCGGTGCAGAACAGCCTCACCCGCTACATGGACCTGGCGCAGGCCGACGAGCGTTCCGAGCTGCTGCGCACCGAGCTCTTGCGCCGCATCCAGCGCGCCCCCGACCGCACCATCTTCGCCGAGCTGCTGATCTGGATGTACGTGCAGCAGAAGGAATTGAACAGCGCCTTCGTGCAGAGCCGGGCGTTGGACAAGCGCAACGACGAGGGCGGCGCGCGCCTGATGGAGCTGGCCAAGATCGCCCTGGCCAACGGCGACCACGGCAACGCCTTCAAGTGTTACGAGTACGTGCAGAACCTGGGCCGCAACGACGGCAACTACGTCATGGCCCGCATCGGTCTGGTGAAGGCCCGGTACGCCCAGCTCATGGCCCAGCCCGAGCCCGCCGAGGCCGACCTGCGCGACCTGGACCGCCGCGCCGCCGATGCCCTGGAGGAACTGGGCCTGGACCGCAACACCGTGGACCTGCTGAGCCACCGCGCCCACCTGATGGCCTACCACCTCAATGAGCACCCGCAGGCCGTGGCGCTCCTGGAGGAGGGCGTCCGGCTGCCCGCCATCGACCGCGGCATGCGCGACCACCTGAAGCTGGAGCTGGGCGACATCCACCTGCTGATGGGCGACATCTGGGAGGCCTCCCTGCTCTATTCGCAGGTGGACCTGGACAACAAGTACGATGTGCTGGGCCACGAGGCCCGCCTGCGCAACGCCAAGGTCTCTTTCTATGCCGGCGATTTCCTCTGGGCCCAGGCGCAGCTGAAGGTGCTCAAGTCCAGCACCTCCAAGCTCATCGCCAACGACGCCATGGAGCTTTCCCTGCGCATCACGGACAACCTGGGGCTGGACAGCAACGCCACGCCGCTCACCATCTACGCCCAGGCCGAACTGCTGCGCGTGCAACACCGCTACGACGAGGCCCTGCACAAGCTGGACAGCCTCACCGCCCTGTTCCCCATGCACGGTATCGGCGATGATGTGCTCTACGAGCGCTACCGCATCGCCCACGCCCGCCACCGCTACGCCGAGGCCGCCGCCCACCTGGAAAAGGTCCTGGAGATGTACCCGCTGGAGATCCTGGTGGACAACGCGCTGATGGACCTGGGCGTGCTGCACGAGGAGCGCCTCAACGACCCGGAGAAGGCCGCCGAATACTACCAACGGCTCCTTTTCGAGCAGACCGGCAGCATCTTCGTGCCCGAGGCACGCGAACGATTCCGCCGCCTGCGCGGCGACCACCTCCCCGGCACCACGCCCACCGGCCACCAGCACCCATGATCCTGTACAACGTCACCATCAGCATCGACCTGGACGCCCACGACGACTGGCTCGCGTGGATGAAGGAGGTGCATATCCCGGACATGCTGGCCACCGGCCTGTTCACCGCCGCGCACCTGCACCGCGTGCTGGCCGATGACGACGGCGGCCTGACCTACGCCGTGCAGTACCACGCGCCGGACATGGCCCATTACGAGCGCTACCGCGATACGCACGCGACCCGCCTGCAGGGCGAGGCCGAGGCCCGTTTCGGCGGCCGCTTCATGGCCTTCCGCACCCTGCTGGAACGCATCCACGACGACGGGCCGCGCCCATGACCGTGCGCGCCAAGAAGCGGTTCGGGCAGCATTTCCTCAAGGACGAGTCCACCGCCCGCCGCATCGTGGACGCCTTGGAGCCGGGGCCGCACGGCCGCTTCGTGATCGAGGTGGGTCCCGGCACCGGCGCCCTCACCCGCCACCTGCTGCGGCGCGACGACATCCGGCTGCTCTGCATCGAAGTGGACCGCGAGGCCGCCGACCATCTGCACCACACCTTCCCGGAGCTCGGCGACCGCCTCATCGTGGGCGACCTGCTCACCATGGACCTCCCCGCGCTGCTCCACCGCGCCGGTGCCACGCCCGATGAGCCGTTCCGCATCATCGGCAACTTCCCGTACAACATCAGCACCGAGATCGTCTTCCGCGTCCTGGAGCACCGCGACCGCTGCCCCGAGGTGGTGGGCATGTTCCAGAAGGAAGTGGCCGACCGCCTGCGCGCCGGGCCCGGCAGCCGTACCTACGGCATCACCTGCGTGCTCACCCGCGCCTGGTACGATGTGGAGCTGCTCTTCCACCTGGGGCCCGAAGCCTTCTCCCCGCCGCCCAAGGTGCATTCGTCGGTGGTGCGCTTCACCCGCAACGCCGTGCAGCGGTTGCCGTGCGACGAGGCGCTCTTCCGCCAAGTGGTGCGCACGGCCTTCAACCAACGGCGCAAGACGCTGCACAACGCGCTCAAGCCCTTGGCCGCGCTGGCCGGCAACGTGCCCCCGCACCTGGCCGGCAAGCGGGCCGAGCAATTGGACGTGGCCGATTTCGTGGAGCTGGCCCGGCTGGCGGACCGGCCGTCCGGATAGGCAGGGCGGGTTGACGCCCCGGTCGCCGGCATGGTGCGGCTTCCGGTCTTGGGCGGGCGATCAGGCCACGCGCTCGTGCTCCTCGCAATCGGTGCGCAGCTCGGGCACGGGCAGGTCCTTCTCCAGCAGCGCGCAGTAGTTCTTCCGCGCGCGGTCGCCGCGATAATGGCGGCAGGTCCAGCACATGCGTTGCACCTGCACCGCGCCGCTGTCCACCATTTGGTCGAGCACCTGCATCACGGCCAGGAGCATCTCCTCCTTGCGGGCCGCGGGCAGGGTCCTGACGGCGTCGGTCAGGGGTGCCGCCCCGCGCACGTGCCGTCGCCCGGCCGCGCGCAGGCGCAACGCATGGCTGCGCCCGTCGTGGGCATCGGCCTTGCGGTCCAGGTAGCCGTGGTCCACCAGCGCCTTCACGCTCTCGCTCACGGTGGGGCGGCCCAGTTGCAGCTCCTCGGCCAATGCCGCCACACCCACGTCGCGGCCGGGATGCGCGGCGATGAACCCGAGGATGCGCAATTGCAGGGCGCTCAATCCCGCCTCGGTGGCCTGGCGCCAACGCAGGGCGCGGGCCACCTCCCCGAGGCGTTCCAATGCCAGGGCCAGACGTTCGTCGGGGGTGGATTCCATCGATGCGGAACCGAAAAGCGGGACCCGAGGACCGGGTCCCGCTTGACGAATGTAATCGGTATCAGCCTTTCACGTCGGCCATGCTCGCGCCGAAGTTGATGTGCAGCACGTCGCTGCCCAGCACCAGGGCGGGCACGCTCTTCACGCCGGCGGCCTCGGCCTCGGCGATGCGGCCGCGCTGCTCGCCCAGATGGACGATCTCCACGTCGTACCGGCTGCGGTCCACCAGGTCGGTGATGCGGTTCTCGGCGTGTACGCAAACGGGACAGCCGGCATGGTAGAAAATTGCTTTGCTCATGGTTGGTTGTTTTGGGGTTGGTTGCTGTTGAAGTGAGAGGGTGAGAGGGTGAAAGAGTGAAAGAGTGAAAGAGTGAGAGGGTGAGAGAGTGAGAGAGTGAAAGAGTGAAAAGGTGAGAAAGGATGAGGGTGGAAGGTGTGATGGAGTGATCGGGCAAGGAGGCTCCCTCCCGCGCTCTCGCACCCGCTCACTTTCCCACGTTACTTCACGCTGTATGGCAACGTCAGGTCCTTGCTGGCCACGGAGTACACCTTGTACACGCCGAGCATGGGCTTGTCGCCGCCGCCATGGCCGCCTTCGGCGCCGCCGGTGTTCACCTCCATGAAGCAGGCCACGCCATCGAACTTGAAGTCGCGTCGGTGGTTGATCCGGTAGTCGGGCACCACCACGCGGATGATGTTCCCTTCGGTGATCACCTGGTAGCCGGGCGAGTCCATGTACATCGGCATGCCGGGGTTGGTGGGCGGCAGCTTCACGCTCTTGTCGCCCTCGGCGAACTGTTTCACGGCCAGGCCACCGGGCACGCGCTTGTCCTCGGTGAGCACCACCCAGTGCGGGTGCCACACCACGCCGTCGTTGCCGTAGTCGCCATCGGCGTCCTCGTCCCACAGGGGGGTGTCGTCGAAGTCCGGGTGCGAGGTCAGCGCCAGGGCCACGATGCCCTCGGTGGCGCTGAAGCCCACATCAGTGGACGCGAGCGTGGTGGGAAACACGTAGCCCAGCACCGGCGCGCCGTGCAGTTGACCGGCCGGCACCGGGGTGGTCTTGCCGGCGGTGCCTTCCACGGTGACCTCCCAGATCGTGGCGGCGATACGCGCATCATGCTGCACGGTGACCTGCCTGATCTTGAAGTCGGCGTTGTCGTAGTTGCCGCATTTGTCGCAGCCGAAGGCGGCGGTGGTGGCCAGTGCGGCCGCGAGGCCGAGGGTGTGCTTCATGGTCGATCGGTTTGGTTGATGATCCGGGCGCAAAGTTAGTTCGGCTTCCGAACTATCCAAATTTTTCTACCTTCGGTGCATGCCGTTCCGGTTGAAGCGCATCCAGGAGCCGCCCGCCGCGGACGATGGCCACCGGGTGCTGGTGGACCGGCTGTGGCCGCGCGGCATCAGCAAGGAGCGCGCGCAGCTTGATGAATGGAACAAGGTCCTGCCGCCCTCGCACGAACTGCGGAAACGATACCACAGCGGCGAGCTGGACTTCGCGGCGTTCGCGCAGGCCTACCGGCAGGAGCTCAAGGCCCGTCCCGAGGAGGTGGACCGCATCCGTGAACTCGCCGAGGACCGCACGGTGACCTTGCTCTTCGCCTCCGCGAACACGGAGGAGAACCACGCCCGGGTGCTGCTGGCGGTGTTGGGGGCGGGGTAGTTGCCGGTCCTGGTCGTCGGCCTCCTATGCCCGGGCGCCCACCAAGGGCCTGGGCACCGACCACTGCGAACTGGACCGCCCGCCTACCTTCGCGCCATGTTCTCCAAGGCCTGCCAGTACGCCATCCGCGCCTTGGTGCTGATCACCATGGAAAGCCGGAACGGACGGCGCATGAGCCTGGTGGAGATCGCCGATCGCACCGGCTCGCCGCAGGCCTTCACGGCGAAGGTGCTGCAACAGCTGGCCCGGGAAGGGTTGATCACCAGCACGAAGGGGCCCAACGGCGGCTTCGACCTGCCGCCCGCCAAGGCCAAGAAGGTGAAGCTGAGCATGGTGGTGAAGGCCATCGACGGCGACCAGGTGTACCGCGGCTGCGGCATGGGCCTGCCCGATTGCAACGCCAAGAAGCCCTGCCCGCTGCACGACCACTTCCAGCAGGTGCGCGACGATCTGCGCGACATGCTGGAGCGCACCGACGTCCACATGCTCTCGCTGGGGCTGGAAGAGGGCCGGGCGGTGCTCAAGCGCTGAGCCGGCGGTCAGTCCGCCGACACCACTTTCAGGCCGATGATCGACGCGATCAACGTGGTGATGAAGAACAGGCGCCAGAACGTGGCGGGTTCCTTGAACACGAGGATGCCCAGCAGCACCGTGCCCACCGCGCCGATGCCCGTCCACACCGCGTAGGCCGTGCCCAGCGGCAGCGATTGCGCGGCCCGGACCAGCAAGTACATGCTCAGGATGAGGCTGATGGCGAAACCGCCGTACCACATCCACGCCACGGTGCCCGCCGCCTCCTTCGCCTTGCCCAGGCAGAAGGTGAAGCCCACCTCGAACAGGCCACCAAGGATAAGGATCGACCAGGCCATGGCGTTGCGGTGGCAAAGATGCGCCGGCGGGTGCGATCCCGTTCCCGGATCCTTCCCGATCCGCCCGGTAGCTTTGGCCTGCGCCCTTCCATCGTGCCGGGCGGTCAACGCAGGATGAAAGTGCTGGTGATCGAGGACGAGCCCGAGCTGGGCGACGTGATCGCACGTTCGCTGGAGCGCGAGGGCCACGTGGTGGAGCGCGCGCACGACCTGCCCGGCGCCCTGCTGAAAGTGGCCGACCACGACCACGACTGCATCCTGCTGGACATCATGCTGCCCGGCGGGAGCGGGTTGCAACTGCTGCGCGAGCTCAAGGCGATGGGCAAGCCGGGGAACGTGATCATCATCTCGGCCAAGGACTCCATCGAGGACAAGGTCGAGGGGTTGGACCTGGGCGCCGACGACTACCTGGTGAAGCCCTTCCACATCGCCGAACTGAACGCCCGCGTGCGTTCCGTGCTGCGCCGCAAGGCCATGGGCGGGCAGGCCACCCTGACGGCCGCCAACCTGGTGCTGGACCCCGATGAGCGCACCGTGACGGTGAACGATGAGCCCCTGGCCCTGCACCGCAAGGAATTCGACATGCTCACCTACTTCCTGCTGAACAAGGGCCGCCTGGTGTCGCGCGGTTCGCTCGCCGAGCACGTGTGGGGCGACCACGCCGACGACGGCACCGACCTGGACTTCATCTACGCCCAGATCAAGAACCTGCGACGCAAGCTGCGGCAAAGCGGCGCCGAGGTGGAGGTGCAGGCCGTGTACGGGATCGGGTACAAATTGGTGGAGCAGTGATGAGGGGGGTACGGGAGTGACAAGGTGCAAGAGTGCGAGGGGTGCATGCTCACGCACTTTCTCACCCACTCACTCTTCTCCCATCCATGACACCCTGAAAGCATGAAACTCCTCGACCGCTCCCTCCTGCACCTGTCGGTGGCCCTGCTGCTGGCCCTGGCGGTGTGGGCCACGGCCTTCTTCTTCGTGATGCGCAACGCGGTGTTGCACAGCATCGACGAGGGGCTGGAGGAGCAGCAGGAAATGATCCTGCACCGGGTGGAACAGGACCCGGCCACGCTCCAAGTGACCGACCTCGGCCTGCACGGCTTCGCGATCACGCCCACCGATGACAAGGTGAAGGACCGCTACCGCGACACCCTGCTTTACGTGCCCGCCGAGGGCGAGGTGGAAAAGGTGCGGCTGATGTCCAGCGACTTCAAGCACGACGGGCAGCGGTACCGCCTGTTGGTGTTCACCAGCACCGTGGAGGAGGACGACCTGCTGGAGAGCCTGCTGATCGGCCTGATCGCGCTGTACGTGCTGGTGCTGATCACGATCGTGGTGGTACACAACGTGGTGTTGCGCCATGTGTGGAGGCCCTTCCACGCCATCCTCGGGCAGATCAAGGGCTTCCGGCTGGGTTCGGGGACGGCGTTGCAGCACGTGCGCACGGACACCCACGAGTTCAAGGAGCTGAAGGCCGCCGCCGATGCGTTGGTGCGGCATGCGTCATCGGCCTACGCCCAGCAGCGCGCCTTCACGGAGAACGCCGCGCACGAGCTGCAGACCCCGCTGGCGATCGCCATCAACAAGCTGGAGCTGCTGGCCGAGGAGGGCGGCGACGAGGCGCAGCGCATGGCGGCCGTGGGCGAGTGCATCGGCCTGCTGGAGCGCATCGCCCGCCTCAACCGATCGCTGCTGCTGCTGGCCCGCATCGAGAACCGCCAGTTCCCCGAGGAGCGGGACATCGCCTTCACACCGCTGGCCCGGGACGTCTTGGCGGAGTTCGCCGACCTGGCCGACCACCGGCAGGTGGCCATGGACCTCCAGGCCGACGGCGACTTCACCCGGCGCATGGACCCCGGACTGGCGCGCATCCTGGTGACCAACCTGGTGAAGAACGCGATCATGCACAACGTGCCGGGCGGGCAGCTGCGCATGCACCTCACCGGGGAACGCATCACGGTGAGCAACACCGGCAAGCCCGAGCCGCTGGACGCCGACCGCATCTTCGACCGCTTCCACAAGGCGACCACCGCCGATGCCGGCACCGGGCTGGGCCTGGCCATCGTGAAGGCCATCGCGGGCATGTACGCGCTGCGCGTGGCGTACCGGTACACCGGCGAGCACGAGATCGTGGTGGAGGGGTAGGGATCTCCCAATTCCTTCCCGATCGTGGTATTCCCTTTGTGGCCGTAGCACCATCAACCCACAAGGACCATGAAGACCATCCGACCTCTCGCCCGCGCCCTGGCCATCGCCGCCCTGGGCATCGCCACCGCCGCCACGGCCCAGAAACTGCCGCCCACCCAGGTGCCCGCCCCCGTGCAGGCCGCCTTCAGCAAGGCCTTCCCGAACGCCATGGACGTGGAGTGGAAGCTCTCGGGCACCCAGTACAAGGTGGAGTTCGAGACCGGCCTCTTTTTCACCGACCACGAGGCCTGGTACGATGCCGCCGGAAAGATGCTGCGCCATGAGGAGGAGCTCTCGCCCGGCGACCTGCCCGCCGCCGTGACCGCCGCGATCAACGCCGAGTTCCCCGGCTACCGGGTGGACGACACCGAGCGCATCACCCTGGACGGCGCCGTATCGTACGTGGTGGAGCTGAAGATGAAGGGCTACCAGGAATGGAAGGCCGCCTTCGATGCCAACGGCAAGCTGATCGAGAAGCGGGCCGACTGAGGACCGCCGCGCCCGCCCGCGCATGCACGCATCGAAGCCACCGTGCCGGCCCACGCCCACGGTGGCTCGCGCGTCCTCCGGCCCCTGCCGCCCGGACCATGCGCGCGGCCGCACGCGCCGCCCCCTAATTCGGACAAATATGTCTTAATATTGCGGCGCCATTCCGAACCCTCATGCTCCTCTCCGCCTCCGACGGTCTCTTCTCCCAGCCAGGCATCATCGGCACGCTGGTGCTGGTGGGCATCGTGCTCTTCATCGGTGCGCTGGTGGTGGTGGCCCGGGTGCAGCGCACCTTGGACCGCCTGCGCCAGGACCGCGAGCCGCAACGGCGGGTGGTGCGCCACAGCGACTACCGACTGCACGGCGACGAGCTGGGCGGCAGCATGCCCAGCGATGACCCGCGCGGCCTGGTGGAGCGGGCGGTGACCGAGCCGGACATCCCGCTGGTGGACGAGAAGAAGAAGGTGCGGCAACGCCTGGGGGTGGCGCCCGAGCTGCGGAAGATCGTGGTCCTCTACCTGGCCGCCGCCACCGCCTGGCTCGTCTTCGGCACCCTGGTGGGCCAGTACGTGGGCATGAAGTTCGTGTGGCCCGACATGGACCAGGTATCGTGGCTCTCCTTCGGCAGGTTGCGGCCGGTGCATACCAACACCGTGTTCTGGGGCTGGGCCTCCATGGCCATGATCGGCCTGGGCTACTTCGTGGTGGCCCGCACATCGCACAACACCATCCACAGCTATCCGATGGCCCGCCGCGCCTGGTGGCTGATCAACCTCTCACTGGTGAGCGGCAACCTGCTGCTGATGGCCGGCATCAACAACGGCAGCGGCGAGTACCGCGAGTACATCTGGCCGGCCATGGTCCCCTTCGCCATCGGCCTCTTCCTCACCTTCCGCAACTACTACAAGACCGTGGCCACGCGCAAGATCGGCGAGATCTACATCAGTAACTGGTACATCCTGGCCGCGCTGGTGTGGACGCTCGTGCTGGCCACGATCGGCTACCTGCCCTGGTACCAGGACGGCCTCGGCGAAACGGTGGTGCAAGGCTATTACATGCACCAGGGCGTGGGCATGTGGTTCATGACCTTCACGCTGGGGCTGCTGTACTACTACCTGCCTTCCGCGCTGAACAAGCCGATCTACTCGTATTCGCTGGGCGTGCTGGCCTTCTGGACGCAGATGCTCTTCTACACCATGATCGGCACGCACCACTTCGTGTTCGCGCCGCTGCCGTGGTGGCTGCAGACCGTGGCGATCGTGTTCAGCGCGGGCATGTTCATCCCCGTGGTGGCCGGCACCACCAACTTCCTGATGACCATGCGCGGCAGCTGGAGCGCCATCGGCAGCAGCTACGTGCTGCCCTTCTTCCTGGTGGCGGTGATCTTCTACTTCGTGGGCAGCAGCCAGGGCAGCCTGCAGGCCTTCCGCTTCACCAACCACGTGTGGCACTTCACCGATTTCAACGTGGCGCACTCGCACATGACCATGTACGGCATCATCACCTTCGCGCTGTGGGCCTGCGTGTACGCGATCATGCCGCGCATCACCGGCCGCGAGCCCGCGCAACTGCTGGTGGGCGCGCACTTCTGGACGGCCTTCATCGGCCTGTTCGCCTACATGATCAGCATGATGGCCGGCGGCACCATCAAGGGGCTGATGTGGATCGACGGCAAGCCCTTCATCGACTCCGTCACCGGCATGCGGCCCTACTGGATCTGGCGCGCCATCGGCGGGTCGCTGATGTTCCTGAGCCACCTGCTGTTCGCGTGGAACTTCATCGCGATGGTGAGGGGGGTGAAGGACGCGCGGGAAGTGAACGAGGAAGGTGTCCGAACTGAACCCGTGCCTGCATGAAGCATGTCGAGGTGAACAGCGGACGGTCGGTGGTGAACGGGAAATGCCTTCCTCCGTCCATCATCCTATCGCCTTCATCATTCACAACGGCATCCCTGCCATTCGCCACCCGGTGGACACCGGGCCACCACTGACCATTCACCACCTCCCCCCATGTTCAACTTCCACAAGGACCATCGCAACCTGGTGAACGTGTCGCTGCTGGTGTTCGTGCTGCTGAGCATGGGCGTGGCGATCATGCCGGCCGATGGCATGCGCAACACCGCCCCGCTGCCCGGCATGCCCGAGATGACGCCCGCCGAGCGCCGCGGGCTGGCCGTGTACGTGGCCGAGAACTGCGCCGCCTGCCACACCCAGCAGGTGCGCAACATCGAGATGGACAAGACCTGGGGTGCGCGGCCCAGCGTGCCCAGCGACTACCATTACAGCAAGGAGCGCATGGACGTGTGGCGGCAGTCGCCCTCGTTGCTGGGCAGCGAGCGCACCGGCCCGGACCTCACCAACGTGGGCCAGCGCCAGCCCGGCGAGGCGTGGCACCTGCTGCACCTCTACGATCCGCGCATGGTGGTGAAGGGTTCCATCATGCCGCGCTATGGATGGCTCTTCGAGGAGACCGACCGGCCGGCCGATGACGCCGTGATCGTGCCCGTGCCCCAGGAACGCCTGCGCGACACCGCCCACGTGCTGGTGGCGAAGCAGGAGGCGCTGGACCTGGTGGCCTACCTGATCTCGTTGAAGCAGACCCCGCTGCCCGACGGCACGCCGCCGCCCGGCTTCCTGCCCACGCCCGGCCGCCGCACCGATGCCCTGCTCACCGCCACCACCGACGGCCTGCCCGATGGCGCGGAGATCTTCAAGGGCACCTGCCAGGCCTGCCACCAGGCCGATGCCCAGGGCCTCGCCGGCGCCTTCCCCCCGCTGGCCGGCAGCACCATCGTGAACGATGCGGACCCCGCGCTGATGATCTCGATCATCCTGGGCGGCTACGATGCCCGGCCGGAGTACAGCGCCATGCCGCCCCAGGCCGAACAGCTCTCCGATGCCCAGATCGCCGCCGTGGTGAGCTACGTGCGCGGCAACTTCGGCAACGAGGCCGAGGCCGTGACCGAGGACGATGTACGCACCCTGCGCAGCACCGTGGCGCCACAAACCATGTTGATGCCATGATCATGCACAAGCGTGCAAGGGTGAGAAAGTGCAAGGGTGAAGGAGCGCCGGGGTGCGGGAGAGCATGCGTACGTACCGCTCTTGCACTCCTTCACCCTCGCACTCTCCCACTCTACTTCCTTCTCACAAGTATTCCCGCCCTCGCCTGCGATGTCTGCCAGAAGAACCAGCCGGCACCGTTGCGCGGCATCACGCACGGCACGGGCCCGCAGGCGGCGTGGGACATGCCGATCATCTGGACGGCCGTGGCGATCGTGGGCATCACCCTGGTGCTGGCCGTGAAGATGCTCGTACGGCCCGGCGAGCGCCACAGCAGCCACATCAAACACCGCATCCTCCACGATGGCCACTGAACGCAGCGTACGCATCTTCATCGACGACGATCCCGTGCCCTTCGGCGAGTTCGAGCCGCCCGTACGCTTCCTCTTCGACACCACGCGCCTGCCCGACGGCCCGCACACCATGAAAGTGGTGGCCCGCAGCACCAGCGGCGTGGAGGGCGTGCGCACGATCCCCTTCGAGGTGCGCAACGGGCCGGCCATCACCGTGCTGGGCCTGAAGCCCGGCGAACTGGTGGACGACCGCGTGGCCATCACCATCAACGCGTACGGCAGCGAACGCAAGGACATGTTCATCGTCACCGGCTCGGAGAACCCCAAGGGCATCCCCGCCTGGGTGTGGGCGCTGGTGATCGCCTTCATCGGCTTCGCGCTGTTCTACTTCACGTTGTTCTGGCATCCGGAAGGCACGTGACGACCACCCGACGGCCCCACCGTCCCGCTGACATCCATCATATAACCGGACATTCTTATCCTTAATTTTGTCCCGTACTTCGCCGGATGGAACAGTACACCCCCAAGCCCGACATCGAGACCCCGGAGCACATCCGCCTGCTGGTGGATTCCTTCTACGGCAAGGCGCGCGTGGACCCGATGCTGGGCGGCATCTTCAACGGCGTGATCCAGGACCGCTGGCCGCAGCACCTGGCCAAGATGTACACCTTCTGGGGCACCATCCTGATCGGCGAGCAGACATACCAGGGCGCGCCCTTCCGTCCGCACAAGGACCTGCCGGTGGAGCGGGCGCACTTCGACCGCTGGCTGGAACTGTTCACCGCCACGGTGCATGAGCACTTCAGCGGCCCGGTGGCCCATCTGGCCCTGAGCAACGCGGGGCGCATGGCGGCGGTGTTCATGGAACGGATCGCCTTCTTCCGCCAATACCCGGAACGCTTCGTGCAATGAGCCGCCCGCTGATCATCTCCCACGACCGCCGGATCGGCGAGCTGGCGGCCCACGACCCCCGGGCCGCCACACTGCTGTTCCAGAAAGGCATCGACCCCGCGCGGCACGGCGGCGCCACCCTGGCCCAGGCCTGCGCGCTGGCCCGGCTGGAGACCGCCGACGTGGCCAGCGCCATCGCGGCGGCCACCGCCACCCCGCGCCCCACCGGCGATGACATGGCCCAGTGGCCATTGGACCGCCTGGTACACCACATCGTGCATCGCCACCACACGTACGTGCGCGAGCGCACGCCCCTGCTGGTGAACTTCCTGGAGCGCCTCAGCGGCCGCCACGGCAGGCGGCACCCCGAGCTGTTCGCCATGGCGATCCTGTTCAAGTCCGTGAGCGCCGACCTGCTGGTCCACCTCGATGCCGAGGAACAGGTGCTCTTCCCCTACATCAAGGAGCTGGCCCAGGCCGCGCGCAACCGCAGCTGCGTGCTGCCCGGGCCGTTCGGCACCGTGCGCGGGCCGGTCCGGGCGTTGCTGACGGACCACGAGCGCGAGAGCCAGCGCCTGAACCTGATCACCGGGCTGACCTGCGGGTATGCGTTGCCGCCCGATGCCGACAGCACCTACGTGGCCACCTTCCAACTGCTGAAGGAATTCGCCGAGGACCTGCAATGGCACGTGCATCTGGAGGCCAACATCCTCTTCCCGCGCGCCATCGAAATGGAGCGGCCGGCCGCGCCGTGGCATCCGTTGGACGATGAAATGGATGAACTGAGATGAGCATCGGCGGAAAGGACATCGCGAAGGCCCCGGGCCACTGGATCCTGGCCCGCATGGGCAAGAAGGTGCTGCGTCCCGGCGGCCGCGAGCTCACCGTGAAGCTGATGGAGGCCCTGGCGGTGACGCCGTCGGACGACGTGGCCGAGTTCGCCCCCGGCCTGGGCTTCACCGCGGCCATGGCCCTGGCACGGCACCCGCGCTCGTACACCGAGATCGAGCTGGACAGCGATGCGGTGGCCCTGCTGCGCGCCCGCCTGGGCGGCCCGGGCCGCACCTTCGTGGAGGGCACGGCCGCGCACACCGGCCTGGCCGACGGCGCCGTGGACAAGGTGTACGGCGAGGCGATGCTCACCATGCAGGCCGACCACCGCAAGGCCGAGATCGTCCGCGAGGCCTTCCGCATCCTGCGCCCGGGCGGCATCTATGCCATCCACGAGCTGGGGCTGATGCCCGACGCGCTCGGCGAGGCGGAAAAGGCCACCGTGCAACGCGACCTGGCCACGGCCATCCGCGTGAACGCCCGGCCGCTCACCCGCACGGAATGGACCGCCCTGCTGGAGGATGCGGGCTTCACCGTGCAATGGTCGGCCACCAGCCCCATGCGCCTGTTGGAGGCCGGTCGCATGGTGGCGGACGAGGGCCTGATACGCACGCTGCGGATCGGCTGGAACATCATGAACCACCCGGTGGCCCGCGCCCGCCTGCTGGAGATGCGCCGCGTCTTCCGCCTGCACCGCCACCACATCAACGCCATCGCCCTCACCGCCCGCCGACCATGACCACCGTGCGCCGCCCGATCGCCCTTGTCTGCACCTTCCTGTGGGTGGGCTTCGTGTGTGCCATCAGCTTCATGGAGGCCTGGCTGAAGTTCCGCGCGGCCGGTGTCACCGTGCCGGTGGGCCTGGGGATCGGGCAGCTGGTCTTCGGCGCCCTGAACAAGGTGGAGCTGGTGCTGGCCGCGGCCATCGCCATCGACCTGGTGCTGGGCCGCGACCGCCGTCGGCGCCTGCTGCTGGCCGCCGTGCCCGCCACCATCCTGCTGGTGCAGACCCTGCACGTGCTGCCCGCGCTGGACGTGCGGGCCGTGCTGGTGATCGCCGGCCAGGACCCCGGTCCCTCGAACCTCCACCTCCTCTTCGTGGCCATGGAAGTGGTGAAGGTGGCCGCCCTGGTCATGTTCGGCATCGGCCTGTTCGAGCCCGCGGCCCGCACCGTCGAAGGACCCGCCGCCGCCCAAGGCCCGTCGCTCGACGGCCATGGGCCGGCCCGCCCCGACCACCAACCCCGGCCCGCCGCCCCTCACCACAGCGGCCGCTGGGACACCATGCACCCCAAAAACCTGCGATCATGAGCATCACACCCGACCGTACCATCGGCTCCATCGTGGCCGACGACTTCCGCGCCGCCGCCGTGTTCACGGCCCACGGCATCGACTTCTGCTGCAAGGGCGGCCGCACCCTGCAGGACGTATGCGACGCCAAGGGCATCGAGGTGGCCACCATCGACCGCGAGATCGCCGAGGCCCTGCGCCACGGCCAGCCCACGGCCGATGACCCCGCCACCTGGACACTGACGCACCTGGCCGAGCATGTGGAACGCGTGCATCATGGCTACGTGAACGAGCGCACCCCGGTCATCCAGCAATACCTCGCCAAGCTCTGCAAGGTGCACGGCGGCGAGCATCCGGAGCTGCACGACATCGCGCGCGAGTTCGATGGCTGCGCGGGGGCCATGGCGGCCCACATGAAGAAGGAGGAGCTGGTCCTCTTCCCCTTCATCAAGCGGCTGGAGCTGGCGCAACGCGAGGGCAGCACGCCCCCGACGCCGCACTTCGGCACGGTGGAGAACCCCGTGAACATGATGATGCACGAGCACGACGAGGAGGGCGAGCGCTTCCGGCGGATCGCCACGCTCACCAGCGGGTACACGCCGCCGCCCCAGGGCTGCAACACGTACCGCGCCGCGTTCGCGCTGCTGCAGGAATTCGAGCAGGACCTGCACCGGCACATCCACCTGGAGAACAACATCCTCTTCCCGAAGGCCGTGGCCCTGGAAGCCGAGCTGCGGCATGCCACCGCTTGAGCGGCACCCGTTGCTGGGGCCGCTGAGCCAGGAGCACCATCACGGGCTGCTGCTGTGCTGGCGCATCCGCCGCGACCTGGTGGAGCACACGGACCACGGCCGGGTGCTGGAGGAATGCCGTGCGTTCTTCCGCAGCGACCTGCTGCCGCATTTCGCCGTGGAGGAGGAGGTGGTGTTCCCCGTGCTCGGCGGCGCGCATCCACTGGTGCATCGCGCCATCACGGAGCACCGCCGCCTCGCGCGCCTGTTCCGCCAGGAGGGCGACCCGCAGACCACGTTGAGCCGGATCGAGGACGAGCTGGAGGCCCACATCCGCTTCGAGGAGCGCCGGCTCTACCCCGCGGTGCAGGAGCATGCCACGGCCGAGGAGCTGGAGCGCATCGATCGCGTCCATGGGCTGCTGATGGCGCCCTTCGTGCAGTAGCCCGCACGCACCGCACGCCTTCCGGGCGGATGGCCCCTGCGCCACGGGTGGTGACGCACGCACCCACCGATCGCCTACCTTCGCCCCGCTGATGATCCCCGCGTAAGACCGGGGTTCGAAAGGGAACCGGGTGTGAATCCCGGGCTTTTCCTGAAGCTGTAAGCCTGTGTACGAACCGGCATCATGCCACTGTCCCGATGAACGCGGGGCGGGAAGGCGCCGGGGAGAGCAGGCGAGCCAGAAGACCTGTCATCAGCGCACGGAAGTTTGCTTCCAGGAAAGGAGCAAGCCCGATGTACGCGCCGTGCGTGCAAAAGGCCCCGTCCATCCTGGAAGCTGTTGTTGAACAGCGAATTCAAACCAGGATGAAGAACACCGTACACACCCTTTCCGCATTGGCCCTGCTGGCCGCCACCGCGCCCGTGCAGGCACAAACCTTCCACATCGCCGACGTGCAATTCTGGGTGGGCGCAGGCCCCGATAGCTCCGTGCTCGTGGTCGACTTCCAGGACGGCTCTTTCAACCCGAGCTTCGCATGGGGCTATCTGCACGATGGCACCGCAACCGGTGAGGACATGCTCAATGCCATCGCTGCGGCCGATGTGAACGTCACGGTGGACATCGATGGCGGCTTCCTCAACTCCATCACGTACAACGATCAGGCGGGCATCGGCAGCAGCCCCGACTGGTGGGGCACCTGGAGCGGGACGGGCATCGCCGATCTGGAGATGAACATGGGCATCTCCGAGGTGCTCTCGAACGGCAGCTGGTTCGGTTGTTCGTACACCGATTTCAACCCGCCGCTGGAACCCACCACACCCATCGCGGCCTTCGATCCGTTCCGCTTCACGGCGGATGATGTCACCTTCTGGGTGGGCAGCGGCGCCAATGAGGCCGTGCTGGTCGTGGACTTCCAGGACGGCACCGGCACATCATCGTACGCCTGGGGCTATCGCTTCGATGGTGCCACCACCGGCGAGGCCATGTTGAACGCAGTGGCCGATGCGGACCCGAACTTCGCGATCGTGGTGGGCGGCGGTTTCCTCAGCGACATCACCTACAACAGTTACGCAGGCATTGGCGGCAGTCCCGACCACTGGAGCACGTGGAGCGGCACCAACCTGGGCAACTGGTACATGAACATGGGCATCGGCACTGCCGTGGCCGACGGCGACCTGTTCGGCTGCTCGTACACCGACTTCGCACCCGCGCTGCGGCCCTATTACCCGGCGGCCGCAACGGGCAGCACATCGATCGCCGAACAGCGCGCGAACGACCTGCTCGTGTACCCGCAACCCGCCACGGACGTGCTGACGATCCGCACGGAGGCTGTATCCAA
>JAVFAQ010000007.1:0-24839 GCA_034002325.1 Flavobacteriales bacterium
CACCTTCCTGGGCTGGCTGGACCAGCAACTGCCCGGCAGCGCCCACCGCCCCGTCCGCGAGCGGGCCATCGCGTTGGTGGGGCACGACGCGCACCTGAGCGCATGGCGGGCATTGGAGCGGTCGCGCCTGCAGCAGGCCATGGCCGCGTTGCAGGCGGCCGGCGTGGCGCCCGAACGCATGCGCGCCCGCCCCGGCACCCCGCAGGAGGTGGCCGCCTACCAGGGTGCGCCGGGCTACCGCTTCGTGTACGACCTGACCGAGGAGGAGTGAACCGCCTTCCACCAAGAAGCCCCAGCCTGCACCGAGGCTTCGGCCCCCCGGGCTGGACTTGTCCCGCTATGCAGCGGGACAGCGACCCCCGGGGCCGGCAACCAAGAAGCCCCAGCTTGCACTGAGGCTTCGGCTCCCCGGGCTGGACTTGAACCAGCGACCCCCTGATTAACAGTCAGGTGCTCTAACCGGCTGAGCTACCAGGGAATTTCCCCGTAAGGGAGGGCAAAAGTAGCGAATACCCGGATCCCCGCAACCCCGCGCCGATCGCGCATCTTTGACGCCATATTCCCGCCCATGCAGCTCGTCACCGTTGGCACCGTCGCGTTCGACCGCATCGAAACCCCCTTCGGCGTGGCCGAAAAGACCGTGGGCGGCGCCGCCACCTACATCTCCCTCGCCGCATCGGCCTTCGTGGACAAGCTCGGGCTGGTGAGCGTGGTGGGCGATGATTTTCCGCAGGATATGATGCAGCAGCTCCGCGATCGGCACGTGGACCTGCAAGGGCTGGAGGTGCTTGAGGGCAAGGAGAGCTTCTTCTGGGCCGGCCGCTACCATTACGACATGAACACGCGCGACACCCTGGAGACGCGCCTGAACGTGCTGATGGAGCTGGACCCGAAGCTGCCTGAACCCTATCGCCATGCGCCCTACGTGATGCTGGGCAACCTGGACCCCGCCGTACAGGCCAAGGTACTGGACCAGATGGCCCAACGGCCCGCCCTGGTGGTGATGGACACCATGAACTTCTGGATGGACAACGCCCTGGAGAAGCTCAAGGAAGTGATCGCCCGGGTGGACATCCTCACCATCAACGACGCTGAGGCCCGCCAGCTCAGCGGCCAGCACAGCTTGGTGAAGGCGGCGGCCAAGATCCTGGCCATGGGGCCCACCTACCTGGTGATCAAGAAAGGCGAGCATGGCGCCCTGCTCTTCAGCGAAGACCGCATCTTCTTCAGCCCCGCGCTGCCCCTGGACGAGGTGGTGGACCCCACCGGCGCGGGCGACACCTTCGCCGGCGGCTTCATCGGCTACCTGGCCCGCACGCAGGACCACGGCTTCGAGAACCTCAAGCGCGCCATCATCGTGGGCAGCGCCATGGCCAGCTTCTGCTGCGAGCGCTTCGGCGTGGAGCGCATGCTGGAGATCACCAAGGCCGACATCGACCGCCGCATCCACGATTTCGTGGAACTGGTGGACTTCGACATCGAGCTGGTGGGCGAATAGGGCGGCCCTCCCCCGAACGGGTGATTGCGCCCGCCCACGACGGCCGTGACCTTTGCGCGTGAAGCGCGCAACGCCATGCCTGCTGCGCAGCGGTCACCAACCTCCCGTCGTGATGAAAATATCCCTGCCGCTCGTTCGTTCGATCCGTTCCCTTGTCGCCGTCTTCGTTTGCGCTCTGGTCACCATGGTGTCCTACGCCGCCCAGGTGCCCGAGCCGATGGCCCGCACCGTGGCGGCGCATTTCCTGCGCACGCAGACCGGGGCGTTCCACGACCTGGCCCCCGAGGCGCTGTTCCTGGCCGAGGTGGCCGAGGACCCGGCGCCCGACGGCACGGGCACGCGCGTGCTGTACCGGGTGTACGAGGCGAACGGCAGCGGCTTCATCATCCTGGCCGGTGATGACCTGGTGCAACCGGTGCTGGCGTGGTCCGCCGAAAGCCGGTACGACCCGCAGAACATGCCCGTGAACGCCCGCAAGTGGCTGGAGGGCTATCGTGCCGGGATCCGTGCGGCGCTGGAGGAAGGCCTGCCGGCCAGCGCAACGGTAGCCGGCGACTGGGCATGGCTGGTGCAGCAGGGCGAGGCGCCGGTGTCCGAGCTGCGCGACGTGGCCCCGCTGGTGCAGACCACGTGGGACCAGGCCCCGCACTACAACGCCCTGTGCCCCGGCGGGTCGGTGACGGGCTGCGTGGCCACGGCCATGGCCCAGATCATGAAGTACCACGGCCATCCCCAGCAGGGCAGCGGCTTCCATTCCTACAACGACCCGAACTACGGCACCCAATCGGCCAATTTCGGCGCCACCACCTACAACTGGGCGGCCATGCCCAACAACGTCTCGGGCCCGAACAACGCGGTGGCCACCTTGATGTACCACCTGGGGGTGAGCGTGGACATGCAGTACAGCCCACAGATCAGCGGGGCCTGGGTGATCCAGGCGCACAGCCCCACCACGGACCACAACTCGGAGTACGCGTTGAAGACGTACTTCGGGTACGACCCCGCGATGCAGGGCCTCAAGCGCCAGAACTTCACCCAGGGGCAATGGATCAACATGCTCAAGAGCGACCTGGACGCCGGCCGCCCCGTGCTGTACGCGGGCTGGGGCTCGGGCGGCGGGCATGCCTTCGTATGCGACGGCTACGACAACAACGACTTCTTCCACTTCAACTGGGGCTGGGGCGGCGCCTTCAACGGGAACTTCACCGTCAATGCCCTGAACCCCGACGGCGTGGGCACCGGTGGCGGCACGGGCGGATACAACGACGGCCAGCAGGCGCTCTTCGGCATCCGGCCCCTGACCGGTGGCGGCCCGGCCCCCGACCCGGGCACCATGCAGCTCAATGCCCCGGTGGTCCCCTCGGCCGGCACCATCAACTACGGCCAGGCCTTCTCGGTGAGCACCAACGTGGTGAACAACGGCAGCGGCACCTTCCAAGGCGACTATTGCGTGGCGGTGTTCGACGAGAACGACATCTTCTACGGCTATGTGCAGACCCTGACGAACTATGAGCTGCCCGCCGGCTACACCTACAACAACAACCTGGTGTTCTCCACCAACGGGCTGTTCTCCATGCTGCCCGGCACGTACCGGGTGGGGGCCTTCTACCGGCCCACCGGCGGCGAATGGGTGCTGCTGGCCAACAACGGCGGCTACACCAACCTGACCCAGGTCCAGGTGGTACACGCGGCACCTATCGAACTGTACGCGCCCATCACGGTGGCGGGCGGTGGCAGCGTGGCCCAAGGTTCCTCGCTTTCGGTGAGCCTGAACGTGATCAACACCAGCGCCACCACCTTCTACGGCCAGTACGGCGTGGGGCTTTTCAATCTCGATGGCACCCTCGCCCAGGAGGTCGGCTTCCTCAACGAGAACAACGGGCTGCCGTTCAACTACACCTACAACAACAACCTCATCTTCGGCCCCGCCACGGTGACGGTACAGCCCGGCACCTACCTGCTGGCCCTCCAGTACAACTACAACAACACGGGCTGGGTGCTGGCCGGCTCGTCCAACCATTCCAATCCGGTGTTCCTCAACGTGGTGGCGCCGGGCCTTGCGCCGGACCCGTACGAGGCGAACAACACGGCGGCCCAAGCATACACCCTGCCGGTGAACTTCAGCGGAAACCACGCCAATGTCCAGACCACCGGGTCGAACCTGCATTCGCCCACGGACCAGGACTTCTACAAGGTGGTGCTGCCGGCCGGCCTGAACTATGCCATCTCCGCGCGGCTGCACGATTCCTACAACAGCGGCAACGGCAACACCTACACCGTGGACGGCATGGTCTCCTGGTCCACCAATGGCACCACGTGGTCGCCCGTGCATGACGACATCGTGCCCGGTGCTATCGTCGCGGCCAACGGGGGCACGGTGTATTTCCACGTGGCACCCTACTTCCAAGGGGAGACCGGCACCTACCTGTTGCAGCTCGATATCGAGCGTGGGCCCGAGGTGTCCGTCGCCGAGACCGATGGCCCGGCGGGCATCCGCGTATTCCCGAACCCCGCCCAGGACCGGGTGATCGTGGACCTCACGGCCTTCGACGGGGTGGTGCAACGGGTACAGGTCCTTGATATGCAGGGTCGGGTGTTGCATGAGGAAGGAACGGCACCGCGCAGGGGCGGCCCGCTGGTGATCCACTTGGGCGACGTGCCCGCCGGCACCTGCTTGGTGCGGATCACCACCGACCGGGGCGTGCGCACCGAACGGATCACCGTGGTGCGATGAGGCCGCTGGTGATCTATGTGCTGGCCGGGCTGATGACCGCCTGCGCGGGCCGCAAGCCCGGGGAGAACCATGCGGCGAAGGCCACCACGGTGGCGGCCACGGCACCCGCATTCGTGTATCGCACACAGGCCGACCGGCGCGACCATGTGCCCGTGCTCCTCTCGGCCGACCGCACCGCCATCGTTTCCTACCCGCACCCGCGCGACCTGCGCACCAGTGAGGGCTTCCCCCTGCCCACCGACCTGGGCAAGGGCTGGCTGCTCGACAACCGCGGCATCGGCCCGAACGTGGCCTTCCTGCGGCACACCTACGCGGAGTATGCCGCCTTGGAGGCCCCGCCGTCGTTGGCCGAGCTGGAGGCCGCGATCATGGACCGCGACCCGCTTCGGGACTTCTGCGATTGCGGCAAACGCAGCACCTACACGGACATCGCGGACGAACTACGCCAAATAGTGGCGCGGAACGCCCTGACGACCCGCTGCAAGAAGCTGAAGTAGCGGTCACCGCTCCGCCAGCGCCCGGATGCCCCGGTAACTGTGCGTGCCGCCCTGCATGTCGAACACCGCATTGAGCAGCGCCTTCGCCAGCACATCATGCGGCATGGGCCGCGCCCTCGCGGGCAGCAGCGGCGCCACGGCCTTCATCACCACCGCGCCGATGCGTTCGCCCAAGCGGAACTCCTTTCGTGGCCCCACGAGGATCGACGGTCGGAAGATGTGGAGCACGGGCAGGCCCAGGGCATTCAGTCCCGCCTCCATTTCGCCCTTCACCCGGTTGTAGAAGACCCGCGAGCCGGCATCGGCACCGATCGCGCTCACCACGGCGAACACCGGCACGCCGTGCTCCTTCGCCCACGCACCAAGGCCCAGCACGAGGTCCTTGTCCACGTGGATGAACTTCGCCTTGTCGCCGCCCTCCTTGCCGATGGTGGTGCCCAGGCAGCAGAGCACGGCATCCGCCTTTTCCGCGCGAAGACCCTGCAACAGGTCGGGAGCGATCCGCTCTTCCAGTTCCGGATGCACGATGCCGGCGGAACGCCGCGTGGGCGCGATCACCCGGGCGAAGCGCGGATCGTCCAAGGCCATGCGCAGCGCGGCGGACCCGACCAGGCCCGTGGCTCCGGCGATGAGGACGGTGCGGGCGGCCATGGAGCGAAGGTAGATGGGTGGGAGCCGACCCGAAGCATCCGCCGTCCGTCCGCCATGCATGGACGGACCCATTGCCATCATTGATGGAATTCACGGCCCTCCCCATGCCATGAAGACCGCCTACTTTTGGGTTTCCTAAAGTGCAACTTTAGAATTCTCAAATACGATCGGATGTGTGCGAACGCCCGGAATGGGGATCGCATGGTGATGCGTGCCACCATGGTCCCTTGTGGCGACCGCATCCGACAAGCGGTCGGCTTGGGCGTTCTTCTCCTGCTTGCGGCCTGCACGCAACGGCCGGATGCCGTGGTGGTCCCGTCGGCCTTCCATTGGAAGAACGACCGCTATTTGAGCGAGGCCGAAAGGCAGGCCGTGGCCGCCGACAGCATCCAGCGCGTATACCACAAATTGCTGGACATCGACTGGAACCCGAACAACGGTGCGCATCCTGTTTCCGTGGTGCCGGTGCCGTACCAATGGCGCAACTACGCCGGGAAACGCGGGAACTGGACCGACAGCGTGCAACTGGTCCCGGCGATCTACATCACCAACAGCACGTTCCTGAAGATCGACGACGCGGAGGCCGATCGACTGGCCGCGAACCTGCTGCGCAAACTGCGGATGGAATGCCCGGCCACGATCCACGGCGTGATGCTGGATTGCGACTGGACCGCCAAGACCAAGGATCGTTTCTTCCGCGTGGTGCAGCGGATGAACGACAGCCTCGCCGTGCCGGTGATCGCCACCATCCGTCTGCACCAGTACGCGTATCCGGCGAAGACAGGCGTGCCACCCGCCGATCGCGGCATGCTGATGCCCTACAACATCGGGCAGGTGGACAAGCCGGGGCCGGTCAACTCCATCTTCGATCGCGACGCGGCCGCGCCCTACTTCCGCAGCGGCACCTACCCCCTGCCGTTGGACATCGCGCTGCCCGCCTTCAGCTGGGGCGCGCAGTTCCGCAAGGACCGCTTCGTGGGCCTGCTGCCGGAAGACCTGCTGGACGACGCCTTGCGGCGCGGGCTGCTGCGCGGCGATACCCTGGGGCTGATGCAGGTGGTGCACGAGGACAATGCGCACCGGCCCGAACTGCACCTGGGCGACGTGGTGCGCGTGGAGCGCATGACACCGGAACGGATCGCCCAGGCCGCCGACCTCGCGCGCACGGCCGCGAACACCGATACCGTGGCGGTGGTCTTCTTCGAGCTGGGCGCGCCCACCTTCCAGCGGTTGCCCGCACAATTCACCTCCCGCACCGTGCGTATGTTCGGCACGGTCCGTGCCCCGGGCGCCGCTCCATGATCCGCCTCGCCACCCTGCTGTCCGCGCTGCTGCTGCTGCGCCCGCACGATGCCGGCAGTTGCGGCTGGCATTACACCGGCGAGGAATTCCGCTTCTGGTTGCTGCGCCCCGAGCTGGCCGAGATGCGCGAACTCCGCGCCTTCAACTTCAGCACCGCCAAATACTTCAGCTACGATACCGATGCCGTGGTGCGCCTGCCATACGCCGTCAACATCGCCGAGTGGCAGGCGATCGTGGGCCACCAAGTGCCCGACACGGCGATCGAGGCGATCCTCTATGGCACGGCGCCGGAACACTATCTGAAGGAAGAATCCGCCTTCCGCCGGAACAATGCCTTCGTGCGCCGGTTGGAACGCCTGGGGCCGCAGTGGGCCGCCTTCATCCGCTACGCGAAGACCTGCGAGCAACTGGTGAGCCGTGATGATCCGTGGGACTTCGAACCGTTCGACCCGCAAGCCATCCGACGCGCATGGGACGAAGGTCAACGGATGTTGCGCGCGGCGAAGGATGAACGGCTGCGGGCTCGGATCGCCTTCCAACTGGTGCGTCTGGCGCACTATCACCGTGACGATGAGGGACCGGCACTGAACGCCGCGGCGCACTACGAGCGGCACCTGGCCCCGTTGCGCGGCCGCTCGTGGCTGGAAGGGGCCGCCGCCTTCTACCTCGCCGGCCGCATGGCGAACCCGGCCCGCGACATGGCCTTCGCGGAGATCTTTCCCCGCACGCCCGACAAGCAGTTCCGCATGCTGCAGCTGTTCGACAACAGCAGCTTCGACATGTACATGGAAGGGGCCACCAGCGATGCCCAACGCGCCACACTGCTGGTGATGCGCGGCCTCCAACACCCCGGCCGGGCGCTGGGCGATCTGGAGCGGATCGCAGCGCTGGACCCGGCGAGCCCGTTCCTTCCGCAGCTGGTGGGGCGCGAGGTGAACAAGCTGGAGGATTGGCTGCTCACCCCCGCGCTCACGGAACTGGGCGCGGGCAGCCGCCTGTGGTCCGACCTGGCGGAAGTACACCCGGACGATGTGTACCGCGCCGACCTGGAATACCTGCATGCGGTGCAGCGCTTCATCACGCAACGGCTGCAGCATGCGGCCACCGTGCATAAGCCGGTGCTGCGCCTGCTGAACGCCCACTTGGACCTGGTGCGGGGCGATGCCGCCGCCTGCCGTGCCGGCATGGAACAGGTGGCCCACGACCCGGCGGCCCCTCCCCTGCTGCGTTTCCAGGCCCGCGTGGACGCCCTGCTGGCCACGGTGATCGGCGAGAAGCGGTTGAGCGATGCCGGCAGGCAGGCGATCCTGGACCTCGCGGAGGCCGCCCGCACCGTGCCCCACCACGTGGAACAGCCGGAGATGACCCTGGACCAGGTCCACCTCTACCTGGGCAAGAAGCTGATGGCGCGCGGCGAGGTGGCCGAGGGTCTGTGCCTGCTGGCCCGCACCCGGCGGATGTACGGCGACCGCGGCACGCGCGGGCCGCACCATGCACGGTATGAGGCCTTCCTGCGCGCGCAGCCCGTTCATTACGACCAGCTGATCGCCCTGCTGGAAAAGCCGGACAAGACGCCCTTTGAGCATTACCTGGTCCGGCCACGGGGGGCTGCGGATGAGTACGATCCATGGCACGACCCGGACAGCGGCCTGCTGAACAAGTGGGTGCTGCTGGACTACAAGGCGATGGCGTTGCTGCGCGAGGGCTTCTGGGAAGAAGCGGCCACCGCCTGGCGCGAGATCCCCGACACGTATTGGCGGCAATGGCCGTTCACCATGTTCGCCGATGACGACCCCTTCGTGGTGGACCTGAAGGACCCGCACAACTACGGGAAGAAGGACCGCGCGGACCACGCACCGGGGTGGGCGGGCTACACCAAGCGCTCGATCATGGAGCGCATGATCGCCCTGCGCGACGAGGCCGAGCGCGATCCGAAGAAGCGTGCACTGAACCACCTGCTGCTGGGCCACGTGTGGTACAACATGAGCTGGCACGGCAAGTATTGGATCATGCAGCGCATCGACTGGAGCACATGGGACCTGGAGCGGATGCAGTGGACCGGCGGCCACCGCACGGTGCAGGCGGGCGATGAGCAGTACTACGGCCTGTTCACCGCGCGGCACCATTACCGCACGGCCCTTGAGCACGCGAAAGACCCCGCGTTGAAGGCGCTGGCCTGCCACCTGGCCGAGGAATGCGAGCGGCAGTGGCGGACCTACCAACGGCACATCGAGGGAAGGGCGGATGAACCGGAACCCTATGCCGCCCGGCTCAAGGACCGCCGCAGCCGCATGCTGTACCGCGACCTGGAGGAGTGCCGGGGCTACGATGCCCTGGTGCGGCGCTTCCGGTGATCAACCGAGGCGCTTGGCCACCTCGGCCCAGTTCACCACTTGCCACCAGTTGGCCACGTACTCGTTGCGCTTGTTCTGGTAGTGCAGGTAGTAGGCGTGCTCCCACACGTCGATGCCGAGCAGGGGGCGGCCTTTGGACCCCGCTCACGTCCATCAGCGGGCAATCCTGGTCCGGGGTGCTGCCCACTTCCAGTTTGCCATCACGCTCCACGAGCCAGGCCCGGCCGCTGCCGAAGCGTTTCATGGCGGCATCGGTGAAGACCTCCTTGAACTTGTCGAACGAGCCGAAGGAGGCGTGGATGGCTGTTGGTGGAAAGGTGATCACAACACCCTGCGCTGCACGTCGATCCCGTCCAGCCCGAAGACCACCAGGCCGCCCCGCTCGAACGCCTGCTCGATCAACGCCAAATTGCGGATGAACAATGGTATAAGGTGCCGGTTGGGGATGTTCCCCGTGGCCACGTATACCAAGCGCTTGGGGAGGCCCCGAAGATGGAACGACACCTTGAAGTCGCGATCCTTCGTGATCAGGACGCGCTCCTCATCCTCTACCAGCGCATGTATCGTGTCATCGGAGGTCCGGTTGGCGCGGGTGAGGTCAAGCGTGTGCTTCACGTCGTGCCCGATCATGCGCATGGCCACGGCAAGTGCCAGTGGCAACTGAGCGTCCACCAGCCATTTCACTTCGCCAAGGGATAGTGGCCGCTGCGTTGGGCCAGCAGCATGGCGTAGACCAGGCAAGCCATCAGGTCATTTTCCTCCAAGTCGGAATAGTCGTTGAGGATCTCCTGGTGCGTCATGCCGGAGGCAAGCAGTTCCAGCATGTTCTCCACCGGGTAGCGCATGCCACGAATGATCGGCTTTCCGTGGCAGATGGCCGGATCCACGGTGATGCGTTTGAGAAGTTCCTCGTTGGAAGGAGTACTCATGGTCAGTCAAATGTACGATGGCCGGGGATGGCTTCCCGGGAAGCCCGGGATCGGGCATTCGGTGACGGTGGTTCACCCCAACCGCTTGGCCACCTCGGCCCAGTTCACCACTTGCCACCAGTTGGCCACGTACTCGTTGCGCTTGTTCTGGTAGTGCAGGTAGTAGGCGTGCTCCCACACGTCGATGCCGAGCAGGGGGCGGCCTTTGAACCCGCTCACGTCCATCAGCGGGCAATCCTGGTTCGGGGTGCTGCCCACTTCCAGTTTGCCATCACGCTCCACGAGCCAGGCCCAGCCGCTGCCGAAGCGTTTCATGGCGGCATCGGTGAAGACCTCCTTGAACTTGTCGAACGAGCCGAAGGAGGCGTTGATCGCGTCGAGCACCCCGCCTTCGGGCGTGCCGGTGCTTCCGGGCGCCATCACCTGCCAGAAGAAGTTGTGGTTCCACACGCCACCGGCGTTGTTGCGCAACTTGGTGCTGTACGCACCGATGCCGGCCAGCAACGCCGCCTCGTCGGCCACGGCCACCGCCTCGTCGGTGAGGGCGGCGTTGGCGTTCTTCACGTAGGCCGCGTGGTGCTTGGTGTAGTGGATCTCCATGGTCTCGGCGTCGATCACCGGCTCCAGCGCGTTGTAGGCGTAGGGCAGGGCGATCTGCGTGAGCTGCAACGGCGGCCCGGTGGCGGGGTCGGGGGTGCCGGTCTCGGCAGCGGTCTCCTCCGGTGCGTTGCCACAACCGGCCAGGGAGGCCAGTGCGGGCGCGGCGACGATGGCGCCCAAGGAGGCTTTCAGGGAACGGGAAAGGAATTGCTTGCGGTCCATGTCTGGTCGGTGTTCCGTCGCCGGGCCTTCCACGGTGCCGATCGGAGCGGGGAAGGGCCGGGGCGATGGGTACGAATGTACGTTGTCGGTCCCCGGTCGCTGGTCAAGGGCGGCAATTCAACGGACAAGGATGTCCGAGAAGGGCCTGGCGACCTGGGCCTTGCACGCCACACCGGGCGAGCCGGCCACCGCTACCCGAAGCTCACCAGCAGCTGCCCCTTCTCCACGGCCTTGCCTTGTTCGGCCTGCACGGCGGCCACCGTGCCATCGCCGGGGCTCTTGATCACGTTCTCCATCTTCATGGCCTCCAGCACCAGCACGGGGTCGTTCTTCTTCACCGCGTCGCCGGGCTTCACCATGACATTGATCACCAGGCCGGGCATGGGCGCCTTGATCTCGCGCACCGCGGCGGCCGTGCGTTCGATGCCCAGGGTCTTCATCAGGCGGCTCTGCTCATCCTCCAGTTTCACGGTGTAATCGCGTCCGCCGATGCGCAGCCGCACGATGCCCTGCTCGCGGTCCTCCTTCACCACCAAGGCGCGGTGGCTGCGGCCATCGATCACCACGCTGAACTCCGCCGCACCGGTGCGCACCACGTCCGGGGCGGCCTTGCCGGCGATGCGCCAGGTGGCGTCGGGGTGGGCGCGTTCCAGCACGATGTCCGTGGGGGCGGCGTTCACCCGGGCGAAAAGTTGACGGGCCATGCGGCGAAGATCGTGCGATCAGCGTTGATCGGTGAACATGCCGCCGGCCTCTTGGGCCTCGTAGCCTTGGTCCACCTCCAGGTGCGGCTGCTGCCCGGCGGCCACGGCCAGGCGATCGCACAGCTCGTTCAGCGGGTGGCCGTTGTGGCCTTTGATCCATTGGAAGCGCACCGTGTGGCGGCGGTAGGCGCGCAGGAACCGCCGCCACAGGTCGGGGTTCTTCTTCTTGGCGAAGCCCTTCTTCTCCCAGTCGAACAGCCAGCCCTTCTCCACGGCGTCCACCACGTACTTGCTGTCGCTCACCACCAGCACGTCGTGGCCATCGCCCTTGAGCGCTTCCAGGGCCACGATCACGGCGAGCAGCTCCATGCGGTTGTTGGTGGTGCGGCGGTACCCGCCCCAGAGCTCCTTGCGGTGCTTGCCGCTCTCCAGCACCACGCCGTAGCCGCCGGGGCCGGGGTTGCCGCTGGCCGACCCATCGGTATGGACGGTGATGCGCGCCATGGCTCAGGAGCTGGCGAACAAGTGGGTGATGTTGCCGGCGAAGAGCTTCACGCTGATGGCCAGCAGGATCACGCCGAAGGCCTTCTTAAGCACGATCAGGCCCAGCCGGCCCAGCATGCGCTCGATGCGGTCGGTGAGCAGCAGCACCACCACCACCACCACCATGTTCAGCAGGATGGCGAACAGGATGTTGATGCGTTCGTACTCGGCCCGCAATGAAAGGATGGTGGTGATGGTGCCGGCGCCGGCGATCACCGGGAACGCCAGGGGCACGATGCTGTACACCTTGTTGTCGTCGCGGCCGTCCTTCAGCCCGGGGGCCGAAAGGTCTTCGCGGAAAAGGCGCACACCGAGGATCATCTCCAAGGCGATGAAGAACAGGATGAGCGCACCGGCCACGGCAAAGGAGCGCACATCGATGCCGAACACGCCGAGGATGCCCTCGCCCAGGTAGAGGAAGGCCACCATGATGCCCAGGCTCACCAGCGTGGCGCGGGCGGGGTAGACCTTGCCGGCCTTCCGCCGCACCTCCAGGATCAGGGGTATGCCGCCCACGATGTCGATCACCGCGAAGAGGATGAGGAAGGCCTTGCCGATCTCGCCCAGGTCGAACATGGGTACAAAGGTGGCGACCGCACCTTACCGGGGGGCGGGCGGCAGGGCTTTGATCAGGTCCTCCACCACCCGGGGGTAGTGGGCATGCTCCAGGGCATGCACCCGTTCGGCGAGGCGCTCGGGCGTGTCGCCGGGCCGCACCGGGCAGCGGGCCTGGAACAGATGGTCGCCCTCGTCGTAGCGCTCGTTCACATGGTGTATGGTGATGCCGCTCTCGGTCTCGCCCGCGGCGATCACGGCCCGGTGGACGTGCGCGCCGTACATGCCCTTGCCGCCGTACTTGGGCAGCAGGGCGGGGTGGATGTTCACGATGCGGCCCGGGAAGGCGCGCACCATGGCCGGGGGCACCAGGCGCAGGAAGCCGGCCAGCACCACCAGGTCGATGCCCTGCCCTTGCAGCTCGCGCAGCACGGTGCCATCGGCGAGGGCCGTGCCATTGAAGAGGTAGGCCGGCACACCGAGGTCCCAGGCGCGTTGCAGCACGCCGGCACCGGGGCGGTCGCACCCGATCAATCCCACGCGGGCCAGGTCACCGGCATGGAAATGCTCCGTCAGCCGCCGGGCGTTCGTCCCCGACCCGCTGGCCAGCACCGCGATCCGCTTCATGGTGCGAAGTTGCGGCAAATGCGGGGGGCGGCGGCGAGCTTGCCCGGGCAGCGTCACATTCTTCCGTTCCCATCGTACCCGATTTCCTTTCTTCGCCGCCGAACCCTGCGCGCATGCGGATCTCCATCGTCACGCCCAGCTTCAACATGCTGCCCTACCTGCGGCGGTGCCGGGCTTCCGTGGCCGACCAGGCCGGCGTGGAGGTGGAGCACATCATCGCGGACGGCGGCAGCAGCGACGGCACCGTGGCCTGGCTGGAGGCCAACGGCCAGCGCATCCAGGCCGATGCGCCCGCCGGGGGCGGCACGTCCCTGCACTTCTTCAGCGGGCCCGATGCGGGCATGTACGATGCGCTGAACAAGGGCTTCGATGCCGCCACGGGCGATGTGACGGCCTGGTTGAACTGCGATGAGCAGTACCTGGAAGGCACCTTGCGGCTGGTGGCCGAGCGGTTCGCGGCCGACCCGCAACTGGACATGCTCTTCGGCGGGGCCCTGCTGGTGCGCCCGGACGGCAGCCTGCTGGCCGCCCGCAAGGCCTACCCCGCACGCTATGCGCAGATCGCCGTCTCGCACCTTTACAACCTCTCCTGCGCCATGTTCTTCCGGCGGCGCCTGTGGGAAGGCGGCCTGCGCTTCGACACGCGGCTGCGCATGCTGGGCGACCACCACCTGGTGATGCGGGCCTTGCGCGAAGGCGCCCGCACCGGCATCGTGAAGAAGCCGCTCTCGGCGTTCACCTTCACCGGGGCCAACCTCAGCTGGACCGACCGCGCCAAGGAAGAGGCCGCGCTGCTGCGGGGCTCGGCGCCGCGCTGGGCCCGCGTGCTGAGGGGCCCCCTCAACGCATTGCGCCTGGCGGAAAAGGCCCTCCACGGCGGGTACTGGCACGGGCCGGTGGAATATGCCCTCTACGCGAGCGCCGAGGATGCGGCCCGCACGCGCCACCAGGTGAAAAACGTGCCCGTGAAATGGCCCAAGGACGAATGAGCAGGCCCCGGGTGGTGATCGATCTGGTGCCCATACGGCCGGGTGTGGGCGGCTCCGGCAGCGGCATCTGGACCCATGCACGGCACCTGGTGCAGGAGCTGGACCGCCTGGACCCGGCCGATATGGAGGTGCATTGCCTGATCACCCCGGCCCACAGGCCTTTCTTCGAGGCGCTGCGGAACGTGCGCCTGCATGTGTTCCGGGAGCTGGGCCAAGGCGTGCTGCCCCGGCTGCTGTGGATCCACCTGCGGCTGCCGCTGGCCTGCCGCAGGCTGCACGCCCGGGTGCTGCACAAGCTGGCCACCGAGACACCCGTGTGCACGGGCGTGCGCCGGGTGACCACCGTGCATGATTTCTTCAACGAGTTCATGCGCGAGGAGCAGCACGCCCCCGTCAGCGCCGCAGGCCGCTACTTCGCCTGGATGACCCGGGTGGCCTTCCGCAAGAGCGCCGCCGTAATCACCGTTTCCGAGGCCATGCGGGCCGAGGCGCTGGCCCGGTACCCGCGAAGCACCGAGGTGGTCGCCATCCACAATGGCGTGGACCTGCCCACCGCCGCAAGCGCCGGGCGCACGCCGGGCGCCGATGCCCGCTTCACCATCCTGTACGTGGCCAAGTTCATGCCCTACAAAGGCCAGGAACAAGCGGTGGACGCCTTCGAGCGCCTGCTGGAGCAGCACCCCGGGCTGGCGGGCAAGGTGCGGTTGGTGATGCACGGCTTCAGCAACGATGCGGCCTATTACCAGGGCCTGCAGGAGCGGATCGCCCGGGGCGTGCTGGCGGGCGCGGTGGAGATCAGGCCCTATGACCGTTCGCTCACCATCGCGGAGATCTATGCCGAGGCGGACCTGTTCCTCTTCCTCACCCGCTATGAGGGCTTCGGCCTGCCGGTGGTGGAGGCGCAGGCGCTGGACATCCCGGTGGTATGCTCGGGCATCCCCGTGCTGCGCGAGGTGGGGGGAGCGGGCGCCTGCTACGTGGAGCCCGGCCGGCCCGCAGAAGTGGCCGCCGTGCTGGCGCGCCTCATCGGCGACCCGCAGGAGCGCGAGGCGCTGGCGGCGGCGGGCCGGGCCAACATCAAGCGGTTCAGCTGGGCGCGGATGGCCGGGGCCACCGCAGCGGTGTACCGCGCGGTGCTGCATTGAGCCTCCTGCCCGGCCGCCGGCCGCGTCGATGTGCGGCCGGCACGGCATGCACCGGGGCCTGCGGGCGGTATGCGCGGGTCTTTCGCGACCCCCGGGGGCAACTTCCCATGGGCGGGGGGTTGCGAATGGAAAATGTCTTTCCTTTGCAGCCTGTTCAACCAACAACGCACCGACATGTCGGACATCAAGTCAAGGGTCATCGCCATTATCGTGGACAAGCTCGGGGTCGATCAAGCCGAGGTGACGCCCGAGGCGAGCTTCACGAACGACCTTGGCGCGGACAGCCTGGATACCGTCGAGCTCATCATGGAGTTCGAGAAGGAGTTCAACATCGCCATCCCCGACGATCAGGCCGAGAAGATCCAGACCGTGGGCCAGGCCGTTGATTACGTGGAGAAGAACGCCAAGTAAGCCGCGCGCATGCAGCTCAGGCGAGTGGTGGTCACCGGTCTGGGCGCGCTCACTCCCCTCGGGAACACCCTCAAGGAGTACTGGGAGGGCCTGGTGAGCGGCCGTAGCGGCGCCGCGCCCATCACGCGCTTCGACGCCGCCAAGTTCAAGACCCGCTTCGCCTGCGAGGTGAAGGGCTTCAACCCCGAGGACTTCTTCGACCGGAAGGAGGCCCGGAAGATGGACCCGTACTCCCAATACGCCGTGGTGAGCGCCGATGAGGCCATCCGCGACAGCGGCCTGGACCTGGATACGGCCGATCGCGAGCGCATCGGCGTGATCTGGGGCAGCGGCATCGGGGGGCTGAAGACCTTCCAGGACGAGTGCGTGGCCTTCGGCCGGGGCGACGGCACCCCGCGGTTCAACCCGTTCTTCATCCCGAAGATGATCGCCGACAGCGCCGCGGGCCTGATCAGCATGCGCCATGTGCTGCACGGCCCCAGCTATGTCACGGCCAGCGCCTGCGCCAGCAGCAACAACGCCATGATCGACGCCTTCAACTACATCCGGCTGGGCGCCTGCACGGCCGTGGTGACCGGCGGCAGCGAGGCGGCGGTGCATGAGGCCGGCGTGGGCGGGTTCAACGCCCTGCACGCCATGAGCACCCGCAACGACGACCCCGCCACGGCATCGCGCCCCTACGACAAGGACCGGGACGGTTTCGTGCTGGGCGAGGGCGCCGGCGCCATCATCCTCGAGGACCGCGAGCACGCCCTGGCCCGGGGTGCCAAGATCTATTGCGAGCTGGCGGGCGGTGGCATGAGCAGTGACGCCTACCACATCACCGCCCCGCACCCCGACGGGCTGGGCGCCGAACTCTGCATGAAGTTCGCCCTGCAGGACGCCGGCATGGCGCCCACGGACATCGACTACATCAACACCCACGGCACCAGCACCCCCATCGGCGACCCGCAGGAGGTGAAGGCCATCCAGCGGCTCTTCGGCGCGCATGCCTACGCCCTGAACATCAGCAGCACCAAGAGCATGACCGGGCACCTGCTGGGCGGGGCCGGCGCGGTGGAGGGCATCGCGGCGATCATGGCCGTGCATTCGGACATGGTGCCGCCCACGATCAATCATTTCACGGACGATCCCGAGATCGACCCCGCGCTCAACTTCACGTTCAACAAGGCGCAACAGCGCACGGTGAACGCCGCGATGAGCAACACCTTCGGTTTCGGCGGCCACAATACGGCCGTGATCTTCCGCAAGCACCGTTGAGCGCCTTGCTGAGCCGCCTATTCAGCCGACCGCGCAACCCCGAGGAACGCCGTGTGCGGGCCTGGTGCCGCGCCACCCTGCACATCATCCCCGGCGACCTGGGACTGTACCGCCAGGCCCTGCGCCACAGCAGCGCGGTGCCCGAGGACCGCCCGGACCTGCCCAACAACGAGCGGCTGGAGTTCCTGGGCGATGCGATCCTGGACTCGGTGATCGGCGACCTGCTGTTCCGCACCTACCCGGACCAGGGCGAGGGCTTTCTCACGCGCATGCGCAGCAAATTGGTGAGCCGCGCCCAGCTGAACCAATTGGCCCGCACCATCGGCATCGAACAGGTGATCGAGAGCAACGTGGCGCGCGGGCAGGGCAGCTCCGTGCCGGGCAACGCCCTGGAGGCCCTGATCGGCGCCTTGTTCCTGGACAAGGGCTTCGAGCGCACGCGCAAGGTGATCGTGGGCCTGTTCCTGGCGCACGTGCAGCTGGAGGAGGTGGCCCGCGAGGACAAGGACGGCAAGAGCCGCCTGCTGGAATGGGGCCAGAAGCGCCGCCGCAAGGTGGAGTTCATCGTGCATGAGGAGGGCGGCGGGCGCAACAAGCACTTCCGTGCCGACGTGCATATCGACGGGCAGGTGCGCGGCAGCGGAAGGGGCCAGAGCAAGAAGGTGGCCGAGCAGGAGGCCGCCCAGGACGCCTTCGGCCACATGCGCTCGCGCAAGCCGCGCGCCCCGCGCAAGACCGAGCTGCCCGCCCCGCCGCCACCCCAGCGCCGCGGGCGCCAACGACGCCGGCGGGCCGATTGAGCCGCGCCGGCCGGGCCCATCGCCCCGAAGGCCCCGGCCGGGCCCGGTGGCTACCTTTGCCGGCGCGCCATGGCCAAGTTCAAGCTGGACCCCGACCCCGATCCCGAAGTGACCGTCATCGGCATCAGCAGCCACGTGCCCGAGCACCGCCTGTGCTGGTCATTGAACAAGGCCACCGGCCTGCGCCTCACCCGCCGGCGCACGGACATCGCCGACGAGGCCGACGGGCACACCGCCCACTTCGCCACCTTCGACCAGGCGGACCCCGACGATGACGCGCCGGGCTCCTTCACCCTCATACACAACCACAGCAGCCACGGCGTACTCTTGCCCGAACAGAAAGGGGCGGACTACTTCCTGGTGGTGGACAAGGAGCGCGCCGCCGGGCGTCCCGACCTGCTGGAGCGGGTCCGCGCGGCGGATTTCGTGCTGGCCGCCTTCGTGGTGGACCTGCGCCAGTTGCGCGCCGGGCACAAACTACTCGCATGAACGACCCCAAGACCAAGATCGTCGCCACCATCGGACCGGCCTCCGCGGACCGTGCCGTGCTGCGCGAAATGATGCTCAACGGCATGGACGTGTGCCGCCTGAACTTCAGCCACGGCAACCACGCCTTCTATGCCGAGCTGATCGGCACCATCCGCGCGCTCAATGAGGAGATGGGCCTCACCACCGCCATATTGGCCGACCTCCAGGGCCCCAAGATGCGCGTGGGCGAGATGGAGGGCGAGGGCATCGAGCTCAAGGCCGGCGAGGAGCTGGTGATCACCACCGATCCCGTGAAGGGCCGGCCGGGGTTGGTGAGCACCACCTACCAGCTTTTCCCCCAGGACGCCCGGCCGGGGGAACTGGTGCTGCTGGACGACGGCAAACTGCGCCTGGAAGTGGTGCGCACCGATGGTCGGCGCAACGTCACCACCCGCGTGCTGCACGGCGGGCCGCTCACCGCCAACAAGGGCCTGAACCTGCCCAACACCAAGATCAGCCTGCCCAGCCTCACGGAAAAGGACAAGGAGGACCTGGCCTTCGCCCTGGAACACGACGTGGACTGGATCGGCCTGAGCTTCGTGCGCAGCGTGCAGGACATCATCGAGCTCAAGCACGCGATCCGCGCCGCCGAGAAGCACGCCCGCGTGGTGGCCAAGATCGAGAAGCCCGAGGCCATGCGCGAGATCGACGAGATCATCCGCGAGAGCGACGCCCTGATGGTGGCCCGCGGCGACCTGGGCGTGGAGATCCCCATGGAGCAGGTGCCCCTGTTGCAGAAGGACATCATCCGCCGCTGCCTCCAGCACGGCACGCCCGTGATCGTGGCCACCCAGATGATGGAGAGCATGATCACGGCCATCACCCCCACGCGCGCCGAGGTGAACGACGTGGCCAACGCCGTGCTGGACCACGCCGATGCCGTGATGCTCAGCGCCGAGACCAGCGTGGGGCGCCACCCGGTGGAAGTGGTCAAGGCCATGAACCGCATCCTGCTGGAGATGGAGAAGAGCCCCGCCATGTACAACGTGGAGCGCCCGCCCCTGGAGGAGAACGACCGCATGGTGAGCGACGCGATCTGCATGGCCAGCGTGCGCATGGCGGCGGCCATCGACATCAAGGCCATCGTGACCATGACGCACAGCGGCTACACGGCCTTCAAGATCAGCAGCATGCGGCCGCGCGCCCACATCTTCGCCTTCACCAGCAACAAGCGCATCCTCAACATGCTCAACCTGGTGTGGGGCGTGCGGGCCCAGTACTACGACAAGACCGTGAGCACCGACCATACCATCGCCGACATCAAGGACATCCTGCACCAGCGCAAGCTCGTGGACCAGGGCGACCTGGTGGTGAACATCGCCAGCATGCCCATCGCCGAGCAGGGCATGGCGAACATGCTGAAGCTGAGCCCGGTGTAGGGGGCGCCCACCCCGGAGGAAGGCGATGCGCCCCCCTCCCCTACCGCTTGTTGAAGTGGTTCATGGCCCGGGCCACGCCCAGGAGCCCGAACTGCAGGATGGCCTTGCCGGCCAGCTCGACCCGCTCGGGCAGCGCTTTTTCCTCTTCGGCGCCCCAGCGGCCCAGCACGTATTCGCTCTGGCGGCCACGGGCAAAGTCATTGCCGATGCCGAAGCGCAGGCGGGCATATTCCTCGGTGCCGACCAGCTCGTTGATGCTGGCCAGGCCGTTGTGACCGCCCGCCCCGCCCTTGGCCCGGATGCGGATGGCGCCGAAGGGCAGCGCCAGGTCATCGGTCACCACCAGCAGGCGTTCCACCGGCACGTTCTCCTGCTCCAGCCAGTAACGCACGGCCTTGCCGCTCAAATTCATGTAGGTGGCGGGCTTGATCAGGATGAAGGTGCGGCCCTTGTGCCGGAACTCCGCGCGGTCGCCGTAGCGGGCCGGCGCGAAGGCCACCTCGGCCGTGCGGGCCAGGGCATCGAGCACTTGGAAGCCGATGTTGTGGCGGGTCTCGGCGTATTCGGGGCCGGGGTTGCCCAACCCCACGATCAGGTGCTTCATCAGGGCCACAAAGGAACGGACCCCCGGCGAAGGCCAGGGGTCCGTGCATGCTTCGGCCGGTGGCCGTGCTTACTTCTTCTTCGCGTCGGCGGCCGGGGCGGCGGTGCCCGGGGCGCCCGGGGCGGCGGCCTCCTCCTGCTGCTGGGCCTTCTTGGCCATGCGTACGGCGAGCACCACGTCGTTGGCCTTCTCCAACAGGGTGATCTTGTCGAACTTCAGGTCGGACACGCGCAGGGTGTGGTTCACGTCCACGCCGGTCACGTCCAGCTCCAGCACGGAGGGCAGGTCGGCGGGCATGGCCTGCACGCGCAGCTTGCGCATGCTCTGCTTGAGCTTGCCGCCCTTGCGCACGCCGATGGGCTGGCCCATGAGGCGCAGGTTCAGCGTGGCCTTGGCGGGTTTGCTGTCGTTCACTTCCATGAAGTCCACGTGCAGCACCTCATCGGTGACCGGGTGGAACTGCTTGTCCTGCACCAGGGCCAGCACTTTGCGGCCGTCGATGTCCAGTTCGGCCCCCTTCACCTCGGGGGTGAATACGAGCTTGCGCAGCACGGCGGCTTCCACGCTGAAGTGGACGGTGCCCGCGCCGCCGTACAGCACGCATGGCACGCGCTGTTCGCGACGGAGTTGAGCGGCGCCCTTGGTGCCGTTGGGGGTGCGGGCGGTGCCGCTGAGCGCGATGGTGTTCATGTCGGAGGGGTGGTTAAGCGATGATGAAATGGCTGCTGATGCTCTCGTGGCTGCGCACGCGGTGGATCACATCGGCGAAGAGGTGGTCCACGGAGAGCTGCTTGATCTTGCCGGTGGGTGCGCCTTCGGCCGGGCGCAGCGGAATGGTGTCGGTGACGATGAGCTCGGCCAGGCCGCTGCGTTCGATGCGCTCGTAGGCCTGGCCGCTGAGCACCGGGTGGGTGCAAACGGCCCGCACGCTCAGGGCGCCCAGGTCCAGCATCATGTCGGCGGCCTTGGTGAGGGTGCCGGCGGTGTCGATCATGTCGTCCACCAGCATCACGTTCTTGCCGGCCACCTCGCCGATCACGGTCATGCTGTCCACCTGGTTGGCCACCTTGCGCTGTTTGTAGCAGATGGCCATGTCGCAGCCCAGGTGCTTGGCATAGGCGTTGGCGCGCTTGGTGCCGCCGGTGTCCGGTGCGGCCATCACCAGCTCGGGCAGGTCCATGGCCTTGATGTGGGGCAGGAAGATGGTGCTGGCGAAGAGGTGGTCCACCGGCACCTCGAAGAAGCCCTGGATCTGGTCGGCGTGCAGGTCCATGGTCATCACCCGGTCCACGCCGGCGGCGGTGAGCATGTTGGCCACCAATTTGGCGCCGATGCTCACCCGGGGCTTGTCCTTGCGGTCTTGCCGGGCGTAGCCGAAGTAGGGGATCACGGCCACGATGCGCTTGGCGCTGGCGCGCTTGGCGGCGTCCACCATCATCAGCAGCTCCAGCAGGTTGTCCGCCGGGGGGAAGGTGCTTTGCACGATGAACACCAGCTCGCCGCGCACGGTCTCCTCGAAGCTGGGCTGGAACTCCCCGTCGCTGAACTTCGAGAGCGTCACCTGCCCCAGCGGCTCACCGCCGGCGGCGGCGATGCGCTCGGCCAGGTAGCGGGTGGCGCTGCCGCTGAAGATCTTCGCACTCTCTTCCATGGGGATGCACGGGCGGGAAAAGGGCTGCAAATGTAGCGATCTTCAGGAGGTTATCAACGATCGTGGGAAATGTGGACAAGGCGCCCGGGCGGCGGCCCGGGCGGGTCGGGGCGTCCGCTAACTTGCGCCCCATGCCGAAACCGCGCACCGCGCCGCTCACCGAAGAGGTCCTGGCCGCCGAGCGCCGTTCCGGGCGGGCCGGCATCACCAGCCAGCAACTCGCCTTGAAGCTGGGCATCAAGGACATGGGCCAGCGCCACCTGGTCTTCGATGCGATCGACGCCCTGCTGGACGACGGCCGCATCGAGGGCGGCAAGAAGGGGCGCTACGTGGCCGTGGGCGGCTCCGGGGCCGGCACGGCCGAAGGGGTGATCGACATCATTTCAAGCGGTGCCGGGTACGTGCGGCTGCCCGATACCGATGCCGGCGACGTGTACATACCCCAGCGCGCCCTGGGCACCGCCCTGCACGGCGATACGGTGCGGATCAAGGCCGCCCCCGGCCGCAGCACCCGCACCGAGGGCCGGGTGCTGGAGGTGATCGAGCGCCGCCGCACCGAGTTCGTGGGCGTCCTGCACCGCAACGCGGGCCGCAACCTGGTGGTGGCCGATGACCAGCGCGTGCAGCGGCCGTTCCTGATCGCACCGGGCGACATGAACGGCGCCACCGACGGCGACAAGGTGATCATGGAACTGGGCACGTGGAAGGATGCCCGCGACATGCCGCGCGGCCGCGTGCTGCGCGTGCTGGGCCGTGCCGGCGAGCACCAGGTGGAGATGCACGCCATCCTCGCCGAGTTCGGCCTGCCCCTGGAATTCCCCGAAAGCGTGCTGCGGGCGGCCGAGGCCGTGCGCAACGACGCCACGCCCGCGGAGTTCGCCCGCCGCCGCGATGTGCGCGATGTGCCCACGGTCACCATCGACCCGGAAGACGCCAAGGACCTGGATGATGCCCTGAGCCTGCGGAAGTTGCCCAACGGCCACTGGGAGGTGGGCGTCCACATCGCCGATGTGAGCCATTACGTCACCCCCGGCAGCGTGATCGACATGGAGGCCGCCGCCCGGGCCACCAGCGTGTACCTGGTGGACCGCGTGGTGCCCATGCTGCCCGAAAAGCTCAGCAACGACCTGTGCTCCCTGCACCCCGGTACGGACAAGCTGAGCTTCAGTGCCATCTTCGAGCTGGACGACCGGGCGCGGGTGCAGGGCGAATGGTTCGGCCGCACGGTGATGCACGCGGACCGACGCCTGTCGTACGCCCAGGCCCACGCCATCATCGAGGGCAAGGGCGAGGGCACCCATCAGCCGGAGGTGCTGCGGCTGCACCAGCTGGCCCAGGTGCTGCGCAAGGACCGGATCGCCAACGGCGCGCTGGAGATCGGCGGCAACGAGGTGAAGTTCCTGCTCGATGCCAAGGGCAAGCCGCTGGGGGTGTACGAGAAGATGATGGGGCCGGCCAACTGGCTCATCGAGGAGTTCATGCTGCTGGCCAACAAGCGCGTGGCCGCCCACGTGGGCCGCCCCAAGCGCGGCAAGCCCAAGCCCTTCGTGTACCGCGTGCATGACCTGCCCGACCCCGAGAAGGTGGAGCAGCTCCGCACCCTGGCGCGCAGCTTCGGCCACCAGTTGGACACCTCCGACCCCAGGAAGCTGCCCCACGCCATCAACCGGCTGCTGCACGCGGTGAAGGACCGCGAGGAGGAGGGGATCATCAAGCAGACCACCATCCGCAGCATGTCCAAGGCGGTGTACGCCACGGAGAACATCGGCCACTACGGCCTGGCCTTCACCCACTACACGCACTTCACCTCCCCCATCCGCCGCTACCCCGACCTGCTGGTACACCGGGCCATGGCGCACTACCTGGCCGGGGGCGGCCCGCTGGACCAGGAGACGCTGGAGCTGAGCTGCCAGCACGGCTCGCGCATGGAGAAGCAGGCCGCCGATGCCGAGCGGGCCAGCGTGCGGTACAAGCAGGCCGAGTTCCTGCGCGACCGCATCGGCGAGGAGTTCGCCGGCACCATCAGCGGGCTCACCAACTGGGGCATCTACGTGGAACTCACCGAGAACAAGTGCGAGGGGCTGGTGGCCATGCGCGAGCTGCCCGGCGATGCCTACCGCTTCGACCCGGACCGCTACGAGGTGGTCGGCCGCCGCACCGGGCGCCGTTTCCGCCTGGGCGATGAGGTGCAGGTGACGATCAAGGCCGTGGACATGGACCGTCGCACGGTGGACATGGCACTGGTGGGCGATCCCGGCGGTCCGGTGCGTGCCACGCCGCAGCGGCCTGAAAAGCCGGTGGGCAAGCCTGTGAAGAAGGCCGGGAAGAAACCCGGGAAGAAGGGCGGCAAGCCAGGGGGCAAGCGCAAGTGAGGCGGCCCGGCGCGGGGTCTTCCTCCGGGCCTTACACCAGGTTCAGGCGCTTGGCCAGCTCGTCCTTGTAGCTGCCGCCGATCGGGATCACCTTCTTGTCGTTCTCCAGGATCAGGTTGGGCTGCTCGATGGCGGTGATCTTGTCCAGCCGCACGATGTAGCTGCGGTGTACGCGCACGAAGTCGGCCTCGGGCAGTTTGGCCTCGATGTCCTTCATGGTGCTGTGGATGGTGTACCGCGTGTTCAGGGTGTTGATCACCACGTAGTCCTTCAGGGCCTCCACGAAGTAGATGTCGCTGGTCTTGAGCTTCACCAGACGGCTATTGCTCTTCACGAAGAGCAGGTCGCGGGCGGGGTCCTTGCTTTCCACCAGGGCGTAGAGCATGTCGCGCTCCTTGATCACCTCGGTCTCCTTCTTGTGCTTGTACAGGGCCATTTCGATCGACGTGTGGATGTCGATCTCCTTGAAGGGCTTGATGATGTA
>JAVFAQ010000008.1:0-23087 GCA_034002325.1 Flavobacteriales bacterium
AAGGGGAGCATGGCCACCATCGGCCGGTACAAGGCGGTGGTGGACTTCGGCCGGCTGCACTTCGGCGGCTTCTTCGCCTGGCTCGCCTGGATGTTCATCCACCTGATGGCCCTGGTGGGCTACCGCAACCGCCTGCAAGTGCTCTTCAACTGGGCCTGGAAGTACATGAGCTGGAAGAACACCATCCGCCTCATCATCCGGCCGTACGTGCGCAAGGCGGCGCCGGTGGAGTGAGCGCCCGGCACGCAGGGCTACCTCAAGTCCTTGACATTGCCGGGAAGTCCATTTTGGGACAGCCTTGATGGGTCATTCACGCAGAGTCGCGGAGAACGCAGAGAAAATGCGGCCTCACCGCGTCGGCACCGGAGCGCTTTGGCGGAGTGCGACCCACCCCTTCGCCTGAGTTCAGGGGCGAACCCGGCGTTCTCCGCGACCCCATCGTGAAGCCCTCCACATCACACGCTGCTTGAGGTCGAGACCTGTCATCCGGGAGCTACCGTGTGTACACATCTTTCATAGGGCCAACGGCCCGTGGCATACCAGCCCATGGCGTTGCCATGGGCTGGTGATGGAACGTGTGTTGGCCGGGCTGAAGGCCCGGTACATGGCACGTGTTGTCGTTGTTCCGGGCCTTCAGCCCTGACCCAACGCGCGCGTTCCCGACCCATGGCGTTGCCATGGGCTGGTATGTGCCGGGCCTTCAGCCCTGATCCGATACGGGCGCGTCCAAGCCCATGGCGATGCCATGGGCTGGTATGGACCGGGCCTGACTGCCGAAGGTAGGCCCGCCTACCGGAGGGCAGGCCCGCCTACCGGAGGCAGGCCCGGCACGCCGACCGGGCGGGCTTTGCGATAGCTTCGCGCCGCTTTTCCCCGCCCATCATGGACCGCCGCCTGGTCATTCTCTTCTGCACCATCTTCATCGACCTGATGGGCTTCGGGATCTTCGTGCCCGTGGTGCCCATCTACGCCCGCGAGCTCAACGCCAGCGAGGCCCTGGTGGGCGACACCGGCGCGCTCTTCAGCCTGATGATGTTCATCTTCACCCCGTTCTGGGGCACCTTGAGCGACCGCTACGGCCGGCGCCCGGTGATCATGGCGGCGCTGGGGATCTCCGCGATCAGCTACGTGATGTTCGCGCATGCGGGCACCTTGCTGGTGCTCATCGCCAGCCGCATGCTCACCGGCGTGGGTTCGGGCAATATCACCGCGGCGCAGGCCTACATCACCGACATCACCCCGCCGGAAAGGCGTGCGCGGTCCATGGGATTGATCGGGGCGGCCTTCGGGCTGGGCTTCATCTTCGGCCCGCCCATGGGCAGCATCGTGTTCGACCACCTGGGCGTGCTCTGGGTGGGCTGGTTCGCGGCGATCCTGTGCCTGCTGAACCTGGTGGCCGTGTGGTGGCTGCTGCCGGAATCGCACCAACAGCGCGCGGCCACCGTGCGGGTGCGCATCCGCCCCATCAGCGGCGCCTTCGCGGGCCTGCGCGACGCGCGCTTCCGCGACCTGTACCTGATCGGCTTCATCTACATCACCGCCTTCAGCTTGATGCAGATGACCATCGCCATGCTGTGGTACGACGATTACGGGCTGGACAAATCGGCGATCGGGCTGATGTTCACCCTGGTGGGCGTGGGGGCGGCGGTGGTGCAGGGCTTCATGATCGGCGCCTTGCAGCGCATCTTCGGCCAGCGCCACCTGCTGGGCTGGGGCGCGGCCATGGTGGCCGTGGGGCTCGCGATGATCCCGTTCATCCCGAACGACGATCGGTTCCTGCCGCTGAGCGTGCTGTCCATCGCCTTGCTGTCCGTGGGCAACGGCTGCATCACCCCCACCCTGCTGGCCCGGCTCAGCGGCAACGCCGGGGGCCATGAGCAGGGCGTGGTGCTGGGCACGAACCAGAGCTTCGGTTCATTGGCGCGGATCGTGGGGCCGGCGCTGGGCGGCCGCTTCTACGGTTGGCACCATGCGCTGCCCTACGTGGGCGCGGGCGTGATCATGCTCGGCGCGCTGTACTACGTGTACGCCTACCAGCGGCGGGGACGCCCCGGCCACCCGACCTTGGCCTAAGCGCGGGAGTGCGCGGGCACCGGCAGGCGGCCGCGCAGGTTGAGGACGTGGCCCACGATGAGCAGCACCGAGCCCATGATGCCCACCTCGTGCATCCACGGCCACACCGGCTCCAGCAGCAGGCCGGCGCCGAACACCGCGGCCGCGCCCCAGAGCAGGGCCGCCACCCGGCGATCGGCGCTGCGCCGCGTGGCGAGCCACACCGCCGACACCGCCAGCAGCACGAAGGCCCACGAGGTGGCCGGATGCGCGAAGAAGGCGCCGCCCAAGGACACCAGCACCGGCAAGGCCAGGCAATGCACCAGGCAGATGGCGGTGTTCACGAGGCCCAACAGATCGGCGGAGCGGGTGTGCGGTGCTGGCATGCGTGGTCGGCCGGCGGTGGAAAAGGACCATCCTTAACACAACCGGGTTGCAATATTACGACACGCGGCGCATGTCCGCGGTGTCCGATCGATCCCCACGGCCCGTTCATCGGCCCCGCCGGTGGAACGAGGCCCTTCCCCTCACCGGGAGTGGCCTCGTGCTTTCCGGCCCTGCCCTTGCGGGCTACCTTCGGCCGGTCATCGACGACCAATGAACGAGCTGCGGAAATTCTGGGCGGACTACGGGAAGTACTTCATGGACTTCTGGCAGTACCTGCTGATCATCGTGATGTTCATCGTGGCGATGCTCTTCTTCCTGTGACCACCGGCGGGGTGTGACCTCTTCCGCCCGGGCCGGTCCTAACGCCGGTCGCCAGTGGAAAGAACTCCCCAACTTCAAGCAACCTCTTCCCCACCGATCGGCCGCATCATTGGCCCGATGCGCAGGCCACGGCCTGTTGGCACCGGGATCGCAGGGGAAGGCCCACCTAAACACCCCATCATGAACTTCCCCTGTTCTCCTGTTGTACGCACCGGCCTCGCGGCCATGCTTTCCGTGGCGCTCGTCGCCCCGGGCTGCAATGTCTCACGCACCGCCAAGGGCGGCGCCATCGGGGCCGGCGTGGGCGCCGGTGCCGGTGCCGTGATCGGCAACCAGTTCGGTGACAACGGCACCGCCGTGGGCGCGATCATCGGCGCGGTGGTGGGCGGCACGGCCGGCGCGCTCATCGGCCGGCACATGGACAAGCAGGCCGAGGAGCTGCGCAACGACCTGGAAGGCGCCACGGTGACCCGCGTGGGCGAAGGCATCAAGATCACCTTCGACAGCGGGCTGCTCTTCGCCGTGGCCCAGAGCGACCTGAACAGCACCGCCAAGGCCAACATCAACGACCTGGCCGCCACCCTGAACAAGTACGCGGACACCGACGTGCTGATCGAGGGGCATACGGACAGCGACGGCGCGGACGACTACAACCTGCAGCTTTCCGATCGCCGGGCGAACAGCGTGAAGGCCCAGTTGCTGGCCCAGGGCGTGAAGCCCTCGCGCATGACCACCGTGGGCTACGGCGAGGCCCAGCCCGTGGCGGACAACGGCACCGCCGCCGGCAAGGCCCAGAACCGCCGCGTGGAGATCGCCATCTACGCCAACAAGAAGATGCAGAAGGCCGCCGAGCGCGGCGAACTGTGAACCCCCTCCCCGCCTAGGAAAATGAGAAAGGGGCTGCCCGCGGGCAGCCCCTTTCGCGTTCGCCGCGCGGCGATCAATCCAACTGCTCCGCCTGCTTCAGGCCGTCCTCCACCATCTTGTAGAACTCGTCGAGCTTGGGCATGATCACGATGCGGGTGCGGCGGTTCTTCGACTTGTTCTCCGCCGTATCGTTGGGCGCCAGCGGCACGAACTCGGCCCGGCCGCCTGCGGTGACACGCCCGGCGTCCACGCCCAGCTCCTGCGTGAGCACCCGGGTGATCGAAGTGGCGCGCAGCACGCTCAGGTCCCAGTTGTCCTTGATGCAATCCCGGCGAATGGGCACATTGTCCGTGTGGCCCTCCACCAGCACCTCCATCTCGGGCTTGTCGTTCACCACCGTGGCCACCTTGGCCAGCACGTTCTTCGCGTTGGAGGAGATCTCCGTGCTGCCGCTCTTGAACAGCATCTTGTCGCTCAGCGAGATGAACACCACGCTCTTCTCCACGTTCACCACCACGTCCGTGTCGTTCAGGTTGCCCAATGAGCTCTTCAGGCTCACCACCAGGGCCAGCGTGATGGAGTCCTGCTTGTCCTTCGCGTCCTGCAGGCGGCGGATCTGCAGGTCCTTCTCCTTGATGCGTTCCAGCGACTTCTCCAGGTTCACCGCTTCCTGTGCGCTGAGCGTGGCCATGTTGCCCATGCTGTTGAGCAGGGCCTGGTTGGTGACGCTCATCTCGTTCACCCGGTCGGTGAGGTGCGCGTTGGCGGTCTGCAGGTTCGCGGCCTGGGCCTCCACGGCGGCACGGCCCGCATTGCATTCATCGAGCTGGCGCTGCAACGCATCGGCCTTGTCGATCAGGTTGGCGTTGGACGCCTGAAGGAGCATGTGCTTCTTCTTGGGCACGCACGAGCCGAACAGCACGATCAGCCCGAGGGAAAGGATGATGGGGTACTTCATGGGGTATGTCGGGATAGGGGTCCGAAGATAGGCCGCACATCCGTGCGGTGCGTGACCACGGCGCCCTCTTCGTCCATAGTTTCGTACCGCCCCAATGCCGAGCGCCACCGGTCCCTGGACCCATCCCCCCGTACTGCCCGACGACCCACGCCGCCTCTGCCTCGTGGAGCTTCGCTTCGAGCGCAACGGCACCACCACCTTCCATGTGATGCGCTACCTGCGCCACAACTGGCAGTTCCAGGACCGGCTGAAACTGAGCCCCGGCCAACGGGTGGTGCGGTGGGCCTACATCGAGGCCGAGGCGACCGCTCCCGTGGCGGACGATACCGATCGAGGCGACGGGCCGGGCCCTGGGCCGTCAGCCACGGCCGTGCCCTGAAGGCGGAACGGCGGCCGGCAGCCAATTGCGCACGATCGTCGCGCCGGCCGGGGTGAGCACGCTTTCCGGATGGAATTGCACGCCGGCCACATCGAACTGAACGTGCCGCACGGCCATCACCACCCCGTCCGTGCCGCGGGCGGTAACGCGCAGCTGGCGCGGCATGCGGGCGGGGTCGGTGGCCCAGCTGTGGTACAGGCCCACGGGAAAGACATCGGGCAACCCCGCGAACAACGGGTCATGGGGCGCCTCGGGCCGGCACCCCGCCGCCACGCCATGACGCGGGCGCGCCAGGTTGAGCAGGGTGCCCCCGCACGCCTCCACGATGCCCTGCATGCCCAGGCAGATCCCCAGCACGGGGCGCACCGGCATGAGCACGTGCAGCAGCTCCATCATTATGCCCGCCTCGGCCGGAAGGCCCGGCCCGGGGGACAGCACGATGCGGTCGTAGCCGGCGGCGGCGTCCACCGTGATCGCATCGTTGCGCACCACGTCAACGGAAGCGTACGGCTCCAGCAAATGGTGCAGGTTCCAGGTGAAGCTGTCGTAGTTGTCCAGGAGCAGGATGCGCATCCGATCGGCAATGGCCCCGGCCGAGGCGGGACGATGTGGGGCCCGGGCGGGGACGATCACCCGGGACGGCCCGCCTCCGCCCGGTCCGTGGGCTTTCGGCTGGAGTTGAACGCCTTGATGGGGAGGAACATATTGGCGTAGATCACCTTGCTCAGGGCATAGAACCAAGGCGTGCCCACCACCAGCACACCGATGATGGCCAGCACCGTGGCATGGAGCGACAGGCCCGGCGCGAACACCTGAAGCACCACCCAGCACGCCACGGCAGCGGCGACGGTCAAGGCGTACGACACGTACATGGCCCCGTAATAGAAGCCCGGCTCGATGCTGAACCGCCCCCCGCACTGGGGGCACGCGTTCGGCGTGTCGCCCGCGCGCCGCAGGTCGTACGGGTGCGACAGGAAGAAATCGCCCTCCCGGCAGTACGGGCATTTGAGGGCCAGGACACTGCCCAAACGGGATCGCGTGGCTTTCATCGGCCGCAAAGGTCCGCATTGTCCCTCGATCGCCATGCCCGGCACCCCGCCGTTCCGGAGCTTCTACCTTTGCCCGCCGGCCCACGGCCACCATTCCCGACCCGCCCCCATGCCCGCACGCACCTCGCTCATCCTCATCATCTGGAACATCCTGCTCACGGGCTTGCTGGCTTGGTCGCTGCTCCGTCCCGCCGCCGACCGGCCCGCTTCGCCCGCTCCTCCGGCGCCCACCGCCGTACTGACCGCACCGGACACGGCCGACCGCGGCAACGCCCGGATCGCCTACTTCTTCATGGACAGCATCCAGAGCGGGTCCACCCTGGTGAAGGAGCAGGGCGACCGCCTGCGCAACGAGGGCCGCCGCTTGGAGCAGAACCTGCAGCGGGAAATGGACAAGGCCCAACAGCGCTATCAGGAGCTCATGGGCAAGGACCACACGTACAGCACGCAGGCCGAACTCCAGAAAGATGAGCAGGAGCTCCAAGGGCTCATGGGCAAGGTGCGGGAACTGCAGGCCCGCAGCCAGGAGCAACTGGCCACCCTGGAGATCGAGCTGCTCGCAAGCATCGGGCGGGAGATCGAGGGCTTCCTGGAGGAGTACAACCGCACCGCCGGGCACGACTTCATCTTCAGCGTGCAGGACGGTGGCCAGATCTGGGTGGGGAACCCCGGCCTGGACATCACCGGGCCCGTGTTGGGCGGCCTCAATGCCCGGCATGCCCAGGACAAGCAGCAAAGCGGCCAATGATGGGGTTCGATCCATTGGCCCGGCGGCGCCAGGAGAACATCGCGGGGTACGTGATCGCGATGTGGCACCTGGAGGACCTGGTGCGCGCCCATCACTTCGATCCGGAGGCCATCGACGACCTGCTGGTGGCCCCCATGGAGGGAAGCGAACCCGTGCGTGACCGGATGCGGCACTGGTACCGGGACCTGATCGCGCGCATGCAGGCCGAAGGGATCGAGCACGGCGGGCACCTGGGCGAGGTGACCGAAGTGGTGGCCGAGCTGGAGGTCCTGCACGGTTCGCTCCTGGAGACCGTGCCGGACGGGCCCTACATGCAGCTCCACCAAGCGGCCGAGGCGGACATCGACGCCCTGCGGCGGATGCCGGGCCACGCTGCCCAAGGCCCCGTGGCCACCTGCCTCACGGCCGTTTACGGCGTGATGGTGCTGCGCGCCAAGGGCAGCCCACTGAGCAGCGCCACCGCCGAGAGCGAGATGCGCATGCGCCGCCTGCTCGACGCTCTGAGCGAGCACTACAAGCACATCCACCGATTGCCCGGCGTCTCGTTGAACTGAGCGCCATGCCCCGCCGCCCGCTGCCCGAGACCCGTGACCTGGCCCGCCGAACGGTCCTGGCCGCCATCGGCTTGCTCCCCCTGCACCTGGCCGCCCAGCCCGGCGGCCAGGCCGGCACCCGCGTGGAGATCATCGGGGCCGACGAATGGCGGTTCGATGAGCACATCGCCCCCGGCGCCCAACGCCTCAAGGGCAACGTGCGCTTCCGCCACGGAACGGCCCTGATGTATTGCGACAGCGCCTACCTGTTCAGCGACCAACGGGTGGAGGCCTTCGGGCACGTGCGCGTGGTACAGGCCGACAGCCTCCATCTGCACGGCGACCACCTGGTGTACGTGGGCGACGACCGCATTGCCCGCATGACCGGCGCCGTGGTGCTGGAAGACCCCTCGATGCGGCTGGAGACCACCGCCATCACCCACGAACTGCGCGCGCACCGCGCCGTGTACGACCAGGGCGCGGTGGTCACCGCCCGCGACGGCCATGTGCTCACCAGCCGCCACGGGGTGTACCATACCGGCCAGCGCCTGTTCATCTTCAGCCGCGAGGTCCGCATCGACCACCCCGATCGCCGCATCACCGGTGACAGCGTCCATTATGCCACCCCCACGGGCATCGCCGAACTGATCGGGCCCTCCACGGTGCTGATCAAGGCGGATTCCACCGTGATCCACACCCTGCGCGGCCGGTACGACACGCAGCAGGAGCTGGCACGGGCCACCGCACGCAGCACCATCAGCAACGACGGCCGTTCGCTCGCCGGGGACAGCCTGTGGTACGACCGGCGCCAGGACCTGGGGCGCGCCTGGGGCCATGTGGTGATGCACGACCCGCACGACCGGTCCACCGGCACCGGCGCCTACGGCCAATACAACGCGACCGCCCAGCGTGGCTACATCACCGGCCGCGCGGAAATGGCCCTGGACCAGGACGGCGACACCTTGTTCCTGCACGCCGACACCATCTTCACGTCCGTCACCGCGATCCATGACAGCACCGGCACGCAAGCCACCGCCCGACGCATGGACGCCCACCGCAACGTCCGGTTCTTCAAGAGCGACATGCAGGGCGTGTGCGACACCCTGGTGCATGACGCCGCGGACAGCGTGCTGCACCTGAACCATCGGCCCGCCGTGTGGAGCGGCACGGACCAGATCACCGGCCGGCAACTGCGCATCCGGCTGCGCGATGGCCGGGCCCACCGCCTGCACGTGGACGACGACGCCTTCCTGATGTCCATGGTGGACAGCACCCGCTTCGACCAGGTGGCCGGGCGCGAAATGACCGGCCACTTCGACGCCGACGGGCTGGAGCGCATCCTGGTGGAAGGCAACGGACGGACGATCTACCATGTGCGCGAGCAGAAGGACGGCGAGGAGGAGATGATCGGCATGAACTACGCCGAATGCAGCCGCATCCTGCTGCGCATGGACGACGGGCACATCAGCACGGTCACGTTCATGGACCGGCCCGATGCCATGCTCTATCCCGTGGACAAGGTGCCGGCGGACAAGCGGTGGATCGACGGGGCGCTGTGGCGGGGAGATGAGCGGCCTGCGGACCGGGCCGGCATCTTCCACCGGCCGGCCGGCACCACGGCTTCACCGCACGCCGAAGGCGCTCCGCACGGCGGCATCAAGGCCGGTGCGCCGCTCCACTGACCCCGGCACCTCGGCGTCCTGCTCGCGGTCATTGCCGATGAACGTGTTCGTGTACAGCACGAACCGCCCTGCGGGGTCCTCGCCGCCCGGGAGCGGCACATGGAACGCCCGGCCGTTGCGCTCGAAATGCGAGGCGTCCACATGCACCGCGGACATGTCGCCGCAGCGCACCGCCGTCGCATTGCCCGTGAAGGCCGCGCCGGTGACCAGGAGCTGCGCCCCGTCGGCCGCCAGCAGCGCCACGTCCGTATCGCCCGCAAGCCGCACGCTGTCCACCACCAGGCGCCCGCCCGCGGCATGCAGGCCCACGCGGGCGGGCGGCCGGCCGGCGGCATGCAACTCCGTGCCGGCCACCCGGCCCTGCACGCGCCTCAGCAGCATGCGCCCGCCGGTGGCCCGCCCGCCGGTGAGCACCAAGCGGCCGCCGTCCACCAGCAGCGCATCACCGGCATGTTCCATGTCCAGGTGGCAGTCGGCCATCTCGGTCCGTGCCGCGCCCTCGATGCACAACATCGCGGGGAGTTCCGTGCCGTTCACCGTGCCGCCGGCGCCGCCGCTCATGCGCAGGCCCTGCATGCGCACCTCGGCACCGGACGCCCGCACCGCCACGGCCCCGAACGGCGCCCCGTGGGCGGCGCGGACGAAGACCGGGTTGAGGCTGGTGGCGCGCACCTCCAGGGGGCCCTGGCACACCAGCGAGCGGCCGGGCCCGATCTCGAAGCGGGCGCCGGAGAGCATCAGCACCGGATGGCCGGCGGGCAGCACCAAGTCCTCGTCCAACCGGTATTTCGCCCGGCGGAAGACGATCGTGTCACCGTGCATGGCGATCCAGTACCGGCGGCGGATCTCGGCCAGGGCGGCCCCGTCGTCATCGACGATGGCCGCCACGGCCGGTGCCGCACCGCCCTGTAGCGCGGCCCACCCCCATGGCGGCACGGGCTCCCCGGCCAGGGCCAGTCCCGCCAGCGGCCCGCCCAGCCGCAGGTCCAGCAGGGTATCGGCGATGGCGCCCGCCCGGGCCTGCGCCAGACGGATCGACCCGTCGCCCACCAACCGGGGCAGGAGCGCCTGGTCCAACGCCGCGAAGCGCTCGCGCAGGCGCCCGCGCACGTCGAGCAGGTGCTCGCGATGGGCCTGCAGGCGCGCATGGAACGCCGGGTCCGCCAGCATCGGGGTGAAGGGGTCGCAGGCCGTGGGGCCGGTCGCCGGGGCGGGGCCTTCGGCGTGGGCGTAGACCGGAACGATCCGGCCGGTGGCCTCGCGGTAATAGAACGGGTGCGCCCGGGCCATGGGGTGCGTGCCGCCTTCGAGGTGGAGCATCAGCAGCCAGGCGGCCACGGCATCCACATCCACCTGCTCCTGCAACACGGCCACCGCCGCCGGCACGCCGCCGGGGCAGAGGCCCGCCAGGCGGTCGGCCAGCATCCCGGCCCGCCCGGCGTCGGCCTGCACCACCGGGCGCAGGTGGTCCGGGCGCGTGGCATCGAAGCCCTTGCGGAAGGGCACCGCGTCCAGCACCCCATGGCGCGCCGTCCAGTCCGCGTCCGGCACCGGCTCACGCCGGAACAGCTCCGCACGACCGTCGCGTTGCACCAGCACGAAAGCGATATCGGGCGTGAGCAGGCCCAGCTCCTGGGCCAGCACTTGGAGGTACTTGCGCCGGATGTCCCCGGTGGTGGCCGGCCGGAGCACGATGTGCGGATCGGGCCCGAGCAGCCCGTCGTCGGTAGTGGTCAGTTCGATCGCGCCTGCGCCCCCATCGCCCGCACGCATCCGCACCGGCCCGGAACGCGCTCCGTTGTGCAGTTCGGCCGCCGACCACCGCACCGGGACGGGGCCGGCCGGCAGGGTGTACACCGGCAGATCGGGCGCGGTGGTGGCGGGCCGGTCGCGATCGAGCCACCCGGCCAGGGCCTTCACCTCCTGCGGGGCGATCCCCAGCGGCATGGGGCCCGCCAGATGCTTCGGCGCCACGAACGTGAAGAAGGCCACGGCGCCGCCCACCACCAGGGCCAGGGCGATCACCACCGCCCGGAGGCGGAACGGGTTGCGGTCAACGGGCCTCATGGTCATCCGCTCCTTGGGCCGTCAGGCGATCGCGCAGCCGGGCCAGTTCGTCCTCCACCCGGGCCAGCGGGATGCGCATGAGGTTGGTGTCGTTCTCCGCCAGCCGGCCCAGTTTGTCCCGGTCCGCCCGCAACGAGGGGCGCATGGCGGCGACCACCCGGTCAAGCTCGCCCACCAGCGCCCCGCGGTCCACCAGCAGATGATGGGCCTCGCGCATCAGGTCCAGCTTCCGGGCCTGCCATTCGGGTTCGGCCTCCAAGGCGGCCAGGATCGGGTCATCTCCACCGTCGCGGAAGCCGTAGGACACGTCCAACACGGGCGCCCACCGGTCCTGCGGCGGGATCCGCGTCCAAAGGGGCCGCACCGGCGCGGGGGGCAGCGCTTCCATCACCGCCGCGCACCGCAAGGCGGCCTCCACATCGATGGTGCGGGCCAGGGCGTCACGGCGGTCCATCAACGAGCGGGCGCTGTCTGCCAAGATCGCGGCCAAGGTGTCCAGGGCGGGGGTGCCGTCCGTTCCGGAGAGCACCGCCCAGCGCCCGTTCGCGTGGCGGACGAACACGGCGCTGGCACCGGCGAAGCCCCGGTCCGCCAGGTAGTCCGGCGAGGGCGCCTCGTGCAGCCACTTCACCGCGCCTGGCCCGCCCGGTGTGGCATGCCACACCGGCGCGGCCCAGGTGGTGAGCACGCCCATGCGGCCCGCCGCCCACAGGGCGAGATGGGCCTGCACCATGTCCGCCATGCCGCGGTGGGCGATGACCAGATGGCGCACGGGCACGATCGGAGTGGTGCGCTCCAGGCTGATGAAGGCGTCGCCCTGGTTGAAATGCACCGCCGACGCACCGTCGTGCCAGGTGCCCTGCCGGTGATCGTCCGGGGAAGGGGCCAGGTGGACCTCGGGGATGCGGTGCCGGGGCGTGTCCTCGGCCATGGGGTCGCACAGGGCGGTGCCCACGGCCGCCCGGGCGATGGCCCAGGCCCGCTCGGGTCCCAACACGGCGGCGGCCGCGACCAACGGCACGATGGTCAGTACCGCCAGCAGGCCCGTCCCGGCTTTGCCGCTGCCCCGCCGGCCGCTCATCGGACGTGGCGTTCGCCGCTGAGAAGCACGGCCAATACGGTCACCAGGAAGAAGAGCAACGCGCTCAGGTGCAGGCCCAGGCCCACCAAGGCGGCCAGCAGGACGCCTGGCACCCACAGTCCGCGCGGATGGACGTTACGGGCCAGGAGGCCGGCGATGATGAGCGCCGCCGTGATCGCAGCGGCCTGGGCCCATCCGCCCGGCCAGTGGCGCAGGACCAGCACCAGGCCGAAGCCCCCGATGAGCAGGGGCCAGGGCAGGATGCTGCCCCGGTCCACCGGCCGCAGACGGCGGTTCCAGCACCAGGCCAGCACCATCACGGCCACCAGGTAGGCCACGAAAAGGCTCCACGCGGCGGTCCAGCCATGGAAGGCATGGGCCAGCCCGGGGTCGTTGGACGAAGGCTCGGGGAACATGGCGCCCGAAGTTGGGCGTCATCCGCGGGCACCTGACGGCCGGCGGCCCGGAGTTTTCAATGATCGGACCGGGAAAGCGTGCCCGAACGGCGGTGCTTCAGTGCAGGTATCGCTCCAGCCAGGTGGTGCGCAGCGGTGCGCGGAAGCGGTCGCGCAGCTCGCCCACGGTGGGCACCAGGTCGTCGAACACGATGGTCTCTCCCGTCACCACGCCCTGGGCGATCAGGCCCGGCAGGTCGTTCAGGTGGCAGCTGGCGATGGCCCCGTCCGCCTCGTACACCACGATCATCCGGTCGGTGAGCATCACATTGAGGTCGTGCTCCAGCTGCTTGATGAAGCCCACGCTCTTGTCGATGCTGCAGCCGCTGGCGCGGGCCTGGTCCTCGTCCACGGCCACCACCACGAAGCGGGCATGCAGCACGTCCACGCACGCATCGAGCGGGGCACCGTGCGCGGCCCAGGTGGAGGTGAAGGCGTGGCCGTGGTCCCGTACCAGTTTGAGCTCGGCCTGGCTCAGGTCGCGGGGGGCCTTGTACACCCATGCCCGCGCATGCGCCGGCATGTCCGTCAATTGCTTGGGCAGGGAGATGGTCTCGGTGGTCATGGTCTGGCGCGGTGGCATGGGGCCGCTGGCAAAGAAAGCGCCAAATGCGTTTCCATGCGCATACGCGCCGGCAACGGCCCCGGGCAGGCAGGGAACGGCGGGCGGGGGCCCTATTCGATGGCGGTGAGCAGGGTGACCGACCCGCGCCGGTCGATCATGCGGCCGGCCCCATTGGTGACGCGGCAGTGGTAGGCGTACACCCCGATGGGCATCAGGGTGCCGTCCACCCGCCCGTCCCAGCCCTTGTACGGGTCGTTGGTGTGCCAGATCACCTGCCCCCAGCGGTTCATCACCTCCAAGTGGTACGTGCGCACGTCCACGAAGCCGAGCACCGGCATGAACACGGGGTTGGCGCCGCCCACGACGAAGGCGTTGGGGATGTACACGAGCTCCTCCTGGACGGCGCAGGCCGTATTGCTCATGGACAGGGCGTCGATGCCGGACGGGTTGCCGCCCTCGACGGCCTCCAGGCGGTAGCACGCCCGTCCGGTGCCACCGATCGTGCCGGCCACATTGTCCACCATGGTCCATGGCGCGGGCGGCAGCACGGCATGGTCGATGAACGGGCCGCCGTCCACGCTGCGCATCAGGCGGTGCTCCACGGTGGTGCCCGCCCACTGCGCATAGCCGTTCCATGCCAGCTCATTGGTGCCGTCCAGGCGCGGGGCGGCCCGCAGCACGATGTTCCCGCCGATGTTGCTGGTGATCGCCTCGTGCCCGCAGGCGTCGATGACCACCACCCGGTATCGGTAGCCCACGGTGGCCGGGTCCACGTCGGTGTCGTTGAACACCAGCAACGGCCCCGCGTTGCCCCCCACGAAATGGACCTCCTGCCAGGGTCCCCCATTGGCGCTGCGGTCAAAGCGGTAGCCCGCCACCAGGCCACCGGGGTCCACGCTGTCCACCACGGTGATCACGTCCGGGGCGGAGACCGTGACGGTGCGCAGGTAATTGTACTGGGGCACGCCGGTGTGGTCGGTGGAAATGCAGGCCCGGTTGGACAGCGAGGTGCCGGCCCCGTCCTGCTGCACGGCGCGCACGGCGAAGCAATAGGTGCGGCCGGGTTCCGCGGGCAGCGCGGCGGTGGTGACGTCCCCGGGCACGTTGGCCACCAGGCCCCATGGGCCGCCGTCCACCTGCTGGAGCACCTGGTGCATCATCACCGGCCACCCCCCGTAGGCCGTCCATTGCAGGTTGATGGCGGCATCGCAATGCGCGTAGGCCCCGGCAAGGTGCATGGTGGTGTGGTGCGGGCCGGTGGCGCTGGTGTTGGGGCTGGGCGGGGTGCCGGAATAGCAGGTGTCGAAGGCGGCCACGGTGAACGCTTCGGGCGCCAGTCCCGCCGTGCTCGCCGGCCATTCGTAGGCATCGCTCCAATACCCCCATACCGTGTCGATGACCACCCCGCCGCCGGCGGTCTGCAGCACGATGATGTACCCCTGCGTGTCGGTCTGCGGCGGGGGCTGCCACTGCACGCTGGCCAGGCCCGAGAGCGTGTCCACGGTGACCGCCAGGACCGTCGGCGGGGCCGGCGGCGTCACGTCCTCGAAGTGGTCGCCGGAAACATTGCTGAAGGAGACGCACCCCGACTGGTCCGTGAGGCCGATGCGGAAGTTGATGTGGTCCGAGCAGATGTCGATCACATGCTGGTATGCGAACACGGCGGTGTCCACGATGTCGATGATCGCCCAGGTGCCCGCCGGGTACTCGCGCCATACGGTGAACACCGGGGTGGCGGTGGCGGCCATGGCCGGTGCGTTCCACGCCAGGTTGGCGCTGCCCGCCGGCGTGCTTTGGAACACCTGCAAGAAGACCGTGGCCACCGTATCGCTGGGCACCGACGGCTCGGCGGCCGGGGCCTCGGTGACGGTGCGCACGTAGTAGTAACGCGGCCCCGTGCCGGCACCGGCCCCGGCGTGGAGGTAGTTGGTATGGCCGTGGACGGCCACGGTGCCCAGCAGGTTGAACGGCCCGGCGGCGGTGGTGGCATGGAAAACCTCGTAGTGCCCGAAGATGCTGTCGGGGTCCGCGGGGACGCTCCAGGTGACGATCACATCGCCGCCGGCGCCCACCGATGCGCAGCGCAGCGCGGGCGGGTCCAATGGTGCGGCCACCGAGCGCAGGGCCAGCAGCAGCACCGACAGCACGGGCGTGGCGCGGAACCCGCGTGGAATGCCATGCCAAGGGCCCATGCCCGCGCAACGGAGAAGCCGGCCGATCGTTGTCATGCCGGGGGTGCGGTGGGCGCCAGGTCGCGTGCGGCGTCCAACGCCTGATGGAACTCGGCCATGATATGGGCGACAATATCGGCCGCCGGGCGCACATCGTTCAGCAGGGCGCTCACCTGCCCGATCTCCAGCTCGCCCTGCTCCAGGTCGCCCTCGAACATGCCCTTCTTCGCCCGCCCCCTTCCCAGCAGCTCCTTCAGCCGTTGCGCATCGGCGCACTCGGCATAGGCCCGCTGCACCTGGTGGAAGAACGGGTTGCGCATCAACCGCACGGGCGCCAGCTCCTTCAAGGTGAGCAGCGTATCGCCCTCGCCGGCCTCGACCACGTGCTGTTTGAAGGCCGGGTGGGCCGAGGACTCCGCCGAGCACACGAAGCGGCTGCCCATCTGCACCCCGTCGGCCCCCAGCACCATGGCGGCCAGCATGCCGCGGCCGGTGGCGATGCCCCCGGCGGCGAGCAACGGCAGCTTCACCGCTTGGCGCACCAGGGGCACCAGCACCATGGTGGTGGTCTCGTCGCGGCCGTTGTGCCCGCCGGCCTCGAAGCCCTCGGCCACCACCGCGTCCACCCCGGCCTCCTCCGCCTTGCGGGCGAACTTCACGCTGCTCACCACATGCACCACGGTGGTCCCATGGGCCTTCAAGGTGCCCGTCCAGGTGGCCGGGTTGCCCGCCGAGGTGAACACGATCGGCACCTTCTCCTCGATGATCGTGGCCACGTGCCGGTCGATGTCCGGGTACAGCATGGGCAGGTTCACCGCGAAGGGCTTGTCGGTGGCGGCCTTGCACTTGCGCACATGGGCGCGCAGCACATCGGGGTACATGGACCCCGAGCCGATGATGCCCAGGCCGCCGGAATTGCTCACCGCCGCGGCCAGCTCCCAGTTGGCGCACCAGATCATGCCGGCCTGCACCAAGGGGTACCGGATGCCGAACAGGTCCGTGATCCGCGCGGGGTCGCCCATGGGGGCAAATCTACCCGGACGACGGGAGACCGGCATCGATCGACGAACAACCTGTTGATGACCAACGTATGAACCGGATCGGCACGGACCCGACTTGTTTGATACATTTGCCCTCTGTTGACATCCTTACCGACCATGACCGTCCGCACCCTCCGTATCCCGCTCGCCGCCGCCGCCCTGCTGCTGGGCCTGCAAAACACGGAAGCCCAGTACCTGTGGGACGTGGGCGCCCACGTGGGTGCCGCGAACTATCTGGGCGAGATGGGCGGCAAGGAGCAGACCCGCCGCGATTTCGTGTGGGACATGAAACTGGGGCAGACGCGCTGGGCCATCGGTGGTTTCGCCCGCCGCAAGATGAGCCGCCTGATCTCGGTGAACGCCGGCCTGATGTACATGCGGCTGCAAGGCGCCGACGCCAACAGCACCAACCCCGCCCGCGTGGCCCGCAACCTGAACTTCCGCAACGACATGTTCGAGCTGTACCTGCGGCCCGAAGTGACGATCTACCAGGACAACGACCTGGGCGGCCGCGGGCGCTACCGCTCGGACTTCCGCCTGTTCGCCTATGCCGGCGTGGCCGCGTTCTACAGCAACCCCAAGGGCCGGATCAACAACGAAGGCGCCTTCCACAACCTGCGCCCGATGAACACCGAACTGGTGGACTACGGCGCGATCAACTTCGCCATCCCCGCCGGCCTCGGCTTCCACATCACCAAGAAGCGTCGCCACCGCTTCGGATGGGACTTCGGATGGCGCACCACCTTCACGGACTATATCGACGACGTGAGCACCGTGTACGCCGATCCCGCCATGCTGCCCGATGGATCGGCGCCTTTCGCCAACCAGACCAGCCACGCCGTGGCCCTGGACCCCAGCCTGCCCCACCCCAACAACTACACGACCGGTGCCAAGCGCGGCGACCCCACGCACAACGACAGCTACCTCACCATGACGCTCACTTACAGCTACGTGCTGCGCGGGCAGTCCAACTTCTACCGCCAACGCTACAGCTGGATCCGCGGGGCCAAGAAGGTGGGGCGGAAGAGCCGGGCCAAGTTCTAGGCCGGCACACCACACAACGCACGAAGGGGACCGCATCGGTCCCCTTCTCTTTTGGGCCTAGGCCGCAGGGCCGTCCGTCATGCCGTGGCGCTCCATCCAATCGCCCAGCACCACCAACGACCAGAGCCGCGACCAGTTCACCCGGGGGTCGTGGCGCAGGAAGCGCTCCCACAGGGCGGGCACGGCGCCGGGCACGAACTGCGGGTGGGCATCGAGCCGGGCCAGCGCACGGGCGCACAGCTCGCGCAGTTCGCCGCGCATCCACACTTCCCAGGGCAGGGTGAAGCCCATCTTCGGGCGGTGCACCACTTCGTGCGGGAGCAGGTCGCCCATGGCCTCGGTGAGCAATTGCTTCGGCGTGCGCGGGTACTTCAGCGCATCGCCCACGGCCAGCGCGTATTCCACCAGGTGATGGTCCAGGAAAGGCACGCGCACCTCCAACGCATGGGCCATGCTCATCTGGTCGGTGTCACGCAGCAGCACGTTCTGCAGATAGGTGGCCAGCTCGGCCAGGCTCACCTGGGAGAGCACCGGCAGCCGCGCGGCCACCTCCCGGGGCAGCATCGCGCGCGTGATGCCATGCACCGCGTTGGCCGGCAGCGGCGCGCGGCGCAGCAGGGGCGCCAGGTCGCGGTCGCGGAAGGAGAGCCGCGAGACCGGGTAGGTATCGGCCACGGCGAAGGAAGGGGCGCGCAGCAGCTCGGCGAGCTTGGCCGTGGCGATGGACGGGCGGACGGCGGCGACCGCATCGCCCAGGGCACCACGCACGGCACGGGGCAGCGCCGCCGCCCAGCGCCGCCGCCACAAGGCCATGCTGCGGGCGAAGACCGGATAGCCGGCGAAGACCTCGTCGCCGCCCAGCCCGCTGAGCACCATGGTGATGCCGGCCTCGCGGGTGACCTTGCTCACCACGTAGGTGTTGGGGCCGTCGGCGCTGGGATGGTCCATGGCGGCCAGGGCATCGGGCAGCAGGTGCAGCATGTCCGCGGGCCGCAGGCGCACGGGCGTGTGCTCGGTGCGGGATCGTTCGGCCACCAGGCGGGCGTACCGCTCCTCGCTGAAGCGCTCCTCATCGAACACCACCGAGAAGGTATGCACGGGCGTGGTGCTGGCCCGGGCCATCAGCCCCACCACCACGCTGGAATCGATCCCGCCGGAGAGGAAGGCGCCGAAGGGCACATCGGCCACCATGCGCTTCTCCACGGCGCGGGCCATGCGTTCGCGGATGCCGGCATGCACCGCGGCCAGCGGCAGGCGGCCCACCCCGGGGTCCATGCGCTGCACGGGATCGTACCAGCGCCAGGTCCGCTCGTCCGTGGCGGTCACGCGCATGGCGTGGCCGGCCTCCAGCATGGTCACGCCATGCACCAGTGTGCGCGGCGCATGCACGGTCTGGTAGCGCAAGTGGTCCACCAGGGCATCGGGGTCCGTGCGGCGGGGCACCAGGCCCGATGCCAGCAGGGCGCGCAGCTCCGAGGCGAAGACCAGGTGCCCGTCGCCGCGGTACAGGTACAGCGGCTTCACCCCCATGCGGTCGCGGGCCAGCAGGAAAGCGCCGTCCCGGGCATCGTGCAGGGCGAAGGCGAACATGCCCTCGAGCTCGTGCAGGCAGTCGGCGCCCCATTCGCGATAGGCCGCCAGCAGCACCTCGGTGTCGCTGTCGGTGCGGAAGGCATGGCCCAGCGCCTGGAGCCGCCTGCGCAGGTCGCGGTAGTTGTAGACCTCGCCGTTGAACACGATGGTGAGCGCGCCATCGGTGCTGTGGAAGGGCTGGTCGGCCGCGGATGACAGGTCGATGATGCTCAGGCGGCGGTGGCCCAGCACGCCCTGTGGGCACGACCAGGTGCCGCTGGCGTCGGGGCCGCGATGGGCCATGGCATCGGTCATGTGCCGCACGATGCCCGGCGCGCCCGATGGCAGGCGCGGGCCCGCTATCCCGGCTATCCCGCACATCCGTCGGGAACGGTGGCCGCGAGCAGCTTCTCCAGGCCGGCGCGCAGGGGCATCGGGTCACGGCCCAGGAGGGCGCGCATGCGGGTGATGTCCGGCATGCGACGGGTCATGTCGCCCTCTTCCAGCGGGGGCAGGTGCACGATGCGCGAGCGGCTGCCGGTGAGTTCGACCACCATTTCGGCCAGGGCCTTGATGGTGATCTCCTGGTCGGAGCCGATGTTCACCACGTCGTTGATCGCCTCGCGGCCGTAATAGGCCCGCAGGCAGGCGTCCACATTGTCGTCGATGTAGCAGAAGGTGCGCGTCTGCAGCCCGTCGCCGTACAGGGTGATGTCGTCCCCGGCCAACGCGGCGCGGATGAACTTGCTCACCACGAAGTCGCGGCTCTGGCGCGGCCCGTACGTGTTGAAGAAGCGGAACACGGTGTACTCCATGCCATACTCCTTCCAATAGCTGCGCAGGAAGGCCTCGCCGATGTTCTTCACGATGGCGTAAGGCAGTTTGGAATTGAGCGGGGTGGTGCGTTCGTTCTGCGGGATCTCCACCGGCTCGCCGTACACCTCGCTGCTCGAGGCATAGAGCACGCGCTTCGTCCCGTTGTCACGCGCCAGTTCCAGGATGTTGCGGATGCCCTCGATGTCGCGCAGCACCATCACGGGGTTCTCGATGGTGCGCTTCACCCCCACCACGGCGGCGTAGTGGAACACGTGCTCGGGGCGGTGGTCACGGAACACGGCGGCGATGTCGTCCAGGCGGTTCACGTCGCCCTGGATGAAGCGCAGGTTCGGGTGGCGGTCCAGGGGCAGGTTGCCGATGCGGCCGGTGAGCAGGTTGTCCACCACCGTCACCTCGTGGCGCTCGTCGGCGGCCAGCCGGGCGGCCAGTTCGCTTGCGATGAAGCCGGCACCGCCGGTAACCAATATCCGCGCCATGGAAGGTCCGAATCCGGCGCCAAATCTACTTATGCGCGGGGAACGGCGGGGCCGCCCGAACACGAACGGCCCGGCATTCCTGCCGGGCCGTCGGATGCAGTGGCGGGGTCAGTCCCGCGCGGGCGGGGCGCTGCGTGGCGGGGCCTGCTCGCGGCGCGGGCCGTCGATCCGGCGTTGATGGCGCTCCTTCACGGCGGACCGGCGCTGCTCCATCTTCGTGGCGCGCTCGGCCCGCAGGGCCTTCCACCGGGCGTCCTGCTCCGGGGTCAGCACCGAGCGGACCTCGCTGTCGTGGGCGCTCTTCAGTTCGCGCATGGTCTGCCTGCGCTGCTCCTGGTCCTCGATGGTGCGGGCCTTCTCGAAGCGGGGCCGGTAATGGTCCTTGATGGCTTGGACCTTGGCGGCCTGATCGGCGCTCAGGTCCAGTTCCCGGGCCATGCGCTCGGACCGGGCCTCGGCGCGGTCGGCGTGGGCTTTCGGGGCGTGGCGCACGCCTTCCTGGGCGGTGGCCATGGCCACGATCAGTGCTGCCCCCAGCATGGTGAGGGAGCGGCGGAGGTGGGTCGATCGGTTCATCGGCTTGTTCATTTCCACGGGTAGAGGCATCCTTCGTGCCGAAAACCGACCGGGGGTCGTTAACAGGTGTGAACAGGGCGTTCCCCATGCACGAAGCGCGCCTTTCGGGCGCGCTTCGTCGGGAATGCGGAAGTGCCTTATTCGGTGGCGGGCGGCGGGGCAGGCTTGGTGTCCAGGGTGCGCGCCGGCACCGCACGGGGCTTGCCCAGCTCCTTGTATCGGGCGAACTGGTCGGCGTTCATGATCCCTTTCAGCTCCTCCTCGAAGGCGGTCATGATGGTAGCGTTGCGCTTGCCCTGCTCCTCACGGTCCAGGCCGCCGCTGTTGGCGCGGAGCTCGGTCATGCTCTGCCGGCGCCGTTCCTCGGCCGCGCGCATGCGCTGGGTCTGGTCGTCGGTGAGCTGGAGCTCCTTCTGCAGGTGGGCGATCCGGTCAGGGGCCTGGGCTTGGGCGGCGGCGGTGCGCTGCTGCTTCACCTGGGGGTCCTGCGTGCCTTTGCTCTGGGCCTGCGTGCCTGCGGCGAAGCCGATGGCAAGGGCGGCGATGGCGATCGATCGAACGTTCATGTGCGTGGATGGTTTTGGTTTCGGTAGGTAGCGGTATGAGCAAGCCGCGTGCCGAAGGTACCGTGCCGCCGGCGTTCATGCAAACACGGCCCGCGCGGGACCCGTGAGCGGGTCACAACCGCCCCAGGAAGGCCTCGACCTGGGCGTTGAACGCCTCGGGCTGCTCCAGGTTGGACAGGTGCCCGGCGCCGGAGAGCACCACCAGGGCGGCCCGGGGGAGGGCATCGGCCATGGCCTGGCTGGTGGGCAGGGGCATGAGCTTGTCCTGCTCGCCGGTGATCACCAGCACGGGCAGGCGCAGGGTGCGCAACCAGGCCGTGCGGTCGGGCCGCCGGGCCATGCCCTTGGCGGCCGCGGCGGTGGCCTGCGGCGATTGCCGGGCGATCATGGCCTCCACTTCGGCCGCCAGGCGCGGGGTGCGCTGCCGCGTACGGTCCGAGAGCAGGTTGGGCACCATGCCGCGCGCGATCACGGCCATGCCCTTGTCCACGGCATTGCGCGCCATCTCCCGCCGGGCCTTCACGGCATCCTCATCATCGCCCCCCGCGCGTGTGTTGGCGAGCACCAGGCCGCGCACCATGTCGGGCCACTTCGCCGCGAAGGCCATGGCGATGTACCCGCCCATGCTCAACCCCACCAGCGTGGCGCGCTCCACGCCCTGCTCGTCCAGCAGCTCCTTCAGGTCGGCGGCGTACCGCTCCATGGTCATCTCCTCGGGCACGGCGCGCTTGTCCTCGCCGAAGCCGCGCAGGTCCGGGGCCAGCACGCGATGGGTGCCGGAGAACGCGCGCACCTGGTGGCGCCACAGGGTGTGGTCCAACGGAAAACCATGGATGAAAAGAAGGGTGCCGGGCTTGCTCATGGTACAAAGGTGGGACATGGCGCTTGCCGTAGCTTGGTCCCCATGCGCATCTGGGCGGCCATCACGGTGCTCTTGGGCACGCTCCCTGCGGCGGGCAGGGAATACCCCGTGCCGCCCGGCGATGTGGGCGGCTTCTTCGCCAGCCTGCCCGATGACGCCACCAGCGTGGTGTTCACCGAGGCCGCCACGTACCGCAGCACGGGCGATATCGTCCTGCCCGACGTGCCCTACCTGCTGATCGACGGGCGCGGGGCGAAACTGGTGCTGGGGCCGGCCTCCAACGGCTTCGTGCGGCGCGTGGCCGATCAAAAGGATGCCGCCCGCAAGGTCTCCGGCCGGTACGCCGTCCGCGGCTTCAGCGCGATCGAGGGCGGGCGCCGCGCGATCCACCTGCAGGCCACGCTCAACAGCACCATCAGCGACCTGCGCCTCACCGGGCAGAGCGAGGCCGCGATCGACCTGCAGTTCTGCCTCATGGCCCGCGTGCAGAACGTGCTGGTGACCAACCCGAAGGACCGCGGCATCGTGGTGCGGCAGGGCGATTGGCCCGGGGCATCGGCCAGCAACAGCCAGAGCAACAGCACCGTGCTGGACCAGTGCCGCGTGTACGCATCGGCCACCACCACGGCCGCCTTCACCATCCTCAACTCCGGCGGGGTGCGCATGCGCGATTGCATCTCCGAGGGGTCGCCGGTGGACTACGACGTGTTCGTGAGCGCGGCGACCGATGGCGACGAGGGCCGCCGTGCCAACAACCCCGTGGTGAAGTCCTTCATGCTGGAGAACCTGCACGTGGAGC
>JAVFAQ010000009.1:0-21559 GCA_034002325.1 Flavobacteriales bacterium
CGGCGGCCTCTCGTACGATCCGCACTTTCTCGTCCTTGCTGAACTTCTTCCTCTCTTTCATGGGTAAACGGTTTATGGTTCTGCGACCATAAACGCGTCCGGGAATTTAGGGGGCTGGGACAGTGGATGACGGTATGACCTGGACCGATATCTCCAATGGCCTTCCGGTATTCCCGGTGAACGACCTGGAGCTCCAGAAAGGATCGGGAGGCATTCTGTACGCCGCCACCGATGCGGGTGTCTACGTGTACGACCCGCAGCTCGGTGAATGGAACTGCTTCAGCGAAGAGCTTCCGATCTGCGTCGCCACGGAGGTGAAGGCCAACATCTGCACGGGCAAGCTCTATGCCTCCACCTTCGGGCGCGGCGTCTGGGTGACCGGCCTCTATCAACCGCTGGCGATCCCGGAGCGGCTCATTACGGCGAACACCACCCTGAGCGGCATCGAGGTGGGGCGGACCAACATCGTCGTGGAGCCCGGAGTGACACTGACCATCACGGGGGAGCTTCGGATGTACAAGCACCGGAAGATCTCCGTCAAGCAGAACGCCCGCTTGATCGTCGATGGTGGCACCATCACCAGCCAGTGCAACGACTTCTGGACCGGCATCGAAGCCTGGGGCACCACCACCCAGCACCAGTTCCCGGCCAACCACCCCACCTACCAGGGCTTGGTGGTGCTGAAGAACGATGCCGTGATCGAGCATGCCCGGAACGGCTTCACCAACTGGAAGCCCGGCGATTGGAACAGCCGAGGCGGCGTGCTGCAGGTGCAAGGCACCCTCAACCAGACCGGGAGCACCTTCCGCAATTGCCGCCGGGGGGCGGAATTCATGCAGTACCGCAACTTCCACCCTTCCAACCCCGCCACCACCCGGCCCAACCACAGCTACTTCACCCATGCCGACTTCATCGTGAATGACGGTTACCGGGGGCTGAACGACTTCGATGCCCAGGTGACCCTTTGGGACGTGACCGGCATCAACTTCCGCCAGTGTGATTTCATCAACACCTTGACCCCTGGGCCGGGCCGGTTCGACAAGAGCCACTGGTACGGTGGGGGCATCCATGGGTTGGATGCCAGCTTCACCGTGAACGGGCAGTGCGCCGTTGCATTGCCGCTATGCAGCTCCACTTCGGTGCAACCGGAACCTGTTTGTCCGGAACAGCACCGGCGGCCTTCCCGTTTCATCGGTTTCGACCATGGCATACGGGCCCTGAGCAGTGGCACGAAGGGGCGCACCTATATGGCCCGGAACTCCTACTTCGAGAACAACATCTGCGATATCTACACCGATGGGGTGCGCAGTGCCACCATCCTGCGCAACGACATGGTCGTGGGTGGACGCGATGTGGAAATGACTGGGTTGGATGCGTTGTTCCAGGGACGACACCGTGGGGTATACATGTACCATGCGAACGGCTTCCGGGTGGAAGAGAACAACCTTTCTCCCTTAACAACACCGGTAGTGGAGGCGGAGGGCGTGGTCGTGGGCTATTCCGGACCCTACAATGATCAGGTGTACAAGAACAAATCGCTTGGTATAGACTACGGCTTTGTTGCCGAGGACAACTGCGTGGACCTGAGCAATCCCACGAATACGGGGCTGGCATTCTTCTGCAACGAGAACGTGCAGAATCAGGAGATGGACTTCTGGGTCAGGTCGACTTTGGAAGAACCACCATCGAACCACAGCATCAAGATGTTCCAAGGCTCCACCAGCGTATCGGCCGGGAACAAGTTCACTCCACAACAGAACGGCAATTCGCCCTTTTACAATTACTACAACGAGGCCCAGGCATTGCCCATCACCTACTTCTGGCAGACGCCGCCGGGCGACCTGAACACCGGCGCGTACAACGCGCCATGGGTGCAGCGGAATGTCAACATATCCACCTACGCCCACGGCTGCCCCACCCGGATCATCTGCGGTGGCACCACCACCTTGATGGTGAAATCGGCCCTCGACTCGCTGATCGAGGAAGAGCGCCTGGCCTACCTGAACCTGAAGTACGTGTTCGAGAGCCTGCTGGATGGGGGCGACTTCGAGGGGCTGAAGGAGACCATCATGGAGAGCTGGCCACAGGATGCCTGGGACCTGCGCAACGCCCTGATGGAGCGCAGTCCCTATCTCTCCGTGCGGATCCTGAAAGAGGCCGGGCTGAAGAACATCCTCCCGCATGCCATGTATCTGGAGGTCTGCCTGGCCAACCCGGAAGCCACCCAGCAGGACGGTTTTGTCCGGTGGGTGCAGTATGAGGCCCCGAACCCGTTGCCGGAGTACATGGTGGCCCAGATCGTGGCCTCCTGGGACCAGAAGACCTGGCGCACCAGTTTGGAGTCGGCCCTGGCCTGGCATCAGGGCGAATACCAGCACCTGAACGACCGCGTGATCGGCGTGATGCTGAACGATTCCGTGCCCCAGCCGGTGGACAGTGTTCTGGTCCGCTGGCGGATGAACCCCAGCTTGCGGGCGCGTTATGGCGAGGTGAGCACCCTGCTCGAAATGGAAAAGTTCAGCGATGCGGAAGACCTGCTGAACGGACTGGGCGATGATTACCGACTACAGGCAACGGACAAGCAGGATCGCGATGACATGCTGGCATTGATCGCGGTGGTCCGCACCGCCCATGCCACGGACCGGACCATCATGCAGTTGGACAGTGCGGAAGTGGCCGCTTTGGAGGCCATCGCAGCCCGCCAACCGTCCATGGGGGCGGCCCATGCCCGCAACATCCTCTGCTTCGGCTATGGCATCTGTACACCACCGGTCACGGGGGAGACACCCCAGCCCAAGTCGCAGTGGGTGAAACCACCGGCAACGGATGCGCCAGCCCCCTCGGCCTTGCTGGTACACCCCAACCCGGCCAACAACTGGGTGGCCTTCAGCCATGCCTTGACGGGCAAGGTGGACCGCGCCTTCATCCGGGTGCGTGATGCACAGGGCAAGGAAGTCCACGCGTTGTCCATCGCATCCTCTCCGGGACAGCACATTTGGGACACCAGGAGCATGTCTGCCGGTGCGTACACGGTGGAACTTCACAACCGGGGTCAAATGGTGGAGACACAGCGTGTGGTGGTCCAACCATGAGCATGTGGCGGCACCTCCTGTCGGCTGGATACACCTGCGCCACGGTCCTGACCGTGGCGCAGGCGCCGCTGTGTGTGGACCCTTCGTTCCAAGCACCCTTTACACAGATCGTGGTTGCCGATATCGACTTCATGCCCAATGGCCAGATCTTGGTGGGAGGTCAGATGAAACCGCAGGGGTCGATCTCCACCCTTGCATGGAGCCGGTTGAACCCCGATGGTTCGGTCGATCCCGGCTTCAATCAGACCATCGGACCGAGTGGTAGTGCGGTGCGGATCTGGGATGAACAGTACTTCTTCGCCACGGCGGGCATCGGTGTGCTTCGATGCTTCCTATCGGATGGTATGCCGGACCCATCGTATCAGTACCCTGACCTATTCTTCAATGGTGCCGGGAACAATTTCCACAATTTCCCGGATGACAAACAATGGCGGACCGGTTGGTGGAGCAAGCGGCTGTACGATGAGGAGGGTAACCAGATCGGCTCCGAGCCGGGCTATGGCTTGATCCAACGGCTTCCCAACGGGTTGGTCGACCCGGATTTCGATCACAAGTTCACCGCGCCGGGCTGGTTGACAAGTATCCGGGAAACACCGGATGGACGTTTCCTGTTGGGGAGTGCTGGTGGCACGCAGTACGAAGGGCAGCCTGTTGGCCGTATCCTGCGGGTATGGCCGGACGCCCGCCTTGATACCACATTCCAGTCGAGCATATTCTGGGCACCCAATACCGGAGATTATTACTTCTACCCAGATGGACGTATGCTGGCATTCGGCATGTTCCAGGCCCCCGAGTATCCGGATGATACGCTGGCCATCATGCGTCTGCACCCTGATGGCAGCACTGACACCACCTGGCCCGCGATCCATTTCCGGAACCCGCAGTACTTTTTTCCTGGTCTGGCCCGCATCAGCGGGGTCCTCGAGTTCGAACCCGGCAAACTCATCATCGTGGGCGAGTTCACCACCATAAATGGACAACCGGCCGGGGCCATCGCCGCAATCGATACGGCGGGCAATGTGCTATGGGACTATTTCACCGGATCTGATCTTGGGGTGCTGCAACTCAGTAACGGTAGTACGCAGCGGTATCTACAAGGTATTGAACAGGCTCCTGATGGATCGATCTACATCTACGGCAGTTATCATGGCTTCGATGATGGATGTAGCAACCACCCCGATCAGCGGATGATCACACGGTTGTATCCGCTGCATGTGGGGGTGGGGGAGCGGACATCGGATCGGGCTATCCAGGTGTATCCCAACCCCTCGCATGGCCTATTCCAACTATCAGCCCCGCAACCCTGGCCGCTGACGGTATTGGACATGCACGGCAGCGAAGTGCTGCGCCTGCCGCCCTACAGCCGCGAAATAGACCTGACCACCCAACCTCCCGGCGTGTACACCGCTGTGCTGCAAACCCCACAGGGCCGGTGGATACAACGGATGGTAGTAGTGCGCTAACAATTCACAATGCGCACCACGTTCATTTCCCTGCTACGCACAGCAACCCTCGCCGTAGGCGGCACCTGCACCATGGCCATGGCGCAGGTGCCGCTGTGCGTGGACCCTTCGTTCCAAGCACCCTATACACAGATCATTGTTTCAAGCATGGACTTCATGCCCAATGGCCAGCTCTTGTTGGGTGGGCAGATGAAACCGCAGGGCTCGATATCCACTCTGGCATGGAGCCGGTTGAACCCCGACGGATCTATCGACCCTGACTTCAATCAGACCATCGGCCCGAGTGGTAGTGCGGTGCGGATCTGGGATGAACAATACTTCTTCGCTACGGCGGGGATCGGTGTGCTTCGATGCTTCCTATCGGATGGTATGCCCGACCCATCGTATCAGTACCCCGACCTATTCCTCAATAGTGCTGGGAACAATTTCCACAATTTCCCGGATGGCACCCAGTGGCGTACCGGCTGGTGGAGCAAGCGGCTGTATGATGAGGAGGGTAACCAGATCGGCACCGAGCCGGGCTATGGCTTGATCCAGCGGCTTCCCAACGGGTTGGTCGACCCGAATTTCGATCACAAGTTCACGGCACCGGGATGGTTGACATCCATCAGTGAAACGCCCGATGGACGCTTCCTGATCGGGAGCGCTGCTGGTACGCAATATGAAGGTCGATCGGTAGGAGGCATCTTGCGGGTGTGGCCTGATGGGCGTCTTGATACCACATTCCAATCGAGCATATTCTGGGCACCCAATACCGGAAAATACTATTTCTATCCGGATGGCCGTATGCTTGCATTCGGCATGTTCCAGGCCCCCGAGTATCCGGATGATACGCTGGCCATCATGCGTCTGCACCCTGATGGCAGCACGGATACCACCTGGCCCGCGATCCATTTTCGGAACCCGCAGTACTTTTTTCCTGGTCTGGCCCGCGTCAGCGGCACCCTCGAGTTCGAACCCGGCAAACTCATCATCGTTGGCGAGTTCACCACCATAAATGAACAACCCGCCGGGACCATCGCCGTGATCGATACGGCGGGCAATGTGCTATGGGACTATTTCACGGGAACCGATGCAGGAGAGTTGCAGCTTAGTATCGGAGGCACCAATCGCTACCTACAGGGTATTGAACATGCGCCGGATGGTTCGATCTACATCTTTGGCAGCTACCATGGCTTCGATGATGGGTGTAGCAACCACCCCGACCAGCGGATGATCACACGGTTGTATCCGTTGCATGTAGGAATGGAGGAGCGGACACCGGACCGAGCTGTTCAGGTGTATCCCAACCCCTCGCATGGCCTATTCCAACTATCAGCCCCGCAACCCTGGCCGCTGACGGTATTGGACATGCACGGCAGCGAAGTGCTGCGCCTGCCGCCCTACAGCCGCGAAATAGACCTGACCACCCAACCTCCCGGCGTGTACACCGCTGTGCTGCAAACCCCACAGGGCCGGTGGATACAACGGATGGTAGTAGTGCGCTAACAATTCACAATGCGCACCACGTTCATTTCCCTGCTACGCACAGCGATCCTCGCCGTAGGCGGCACCTGCGCCATGGCCATGGCGCAGGTGCCGCTGTGCGTGGACCCTTCGTTCCAGGCTCCCTTCATGGAGATCGGCATCTCGGATATCGACTTCATGCCCGATGGACGGATCCTAGTCTGCGGGCACATGAGGAATCCCATACCGGCCCAACAGCCATCCTCCTTCGCTGTCAATCGCTTGTGGCTGGATGGAGCGATCGACCCGGCATTCCATCAGCTAGCAGGCAGCAGTGGGATCGTAAGGATCTGGAACGACGACTATTTCTTTTCGGCAGGTGGGATCGGCATTCGGCGCCACTTTTTGGATGGTACCGTGGATCCCAGCTTTCAGGGGGCCGACTCTCCGGCCTTTTGGATTTCGAGCGGCGGTGATTTGCACGTTTTCCCGGATGACCGGTTATGGCGGGCTGGTTTGTTCAGCAAGCAGCTCTACGACGAAGAAGGGCAATACATCGGCTCCGAGCAGGGCTACGGCCTGCTCCAATTGCAGCCTGACGGTGTTCCGGATCCTGACTTCGACCACAAATACGTCGCGCCGGGCTGGTTGACGAGTATCCGGGAAACACCGGATGGACGTTTCCTGTTCGGGAGCGCCAGTGGCACGCAGTACGAAGGGCGGCCGGTTGGCCGTATCCTGCGGGTATGGCCGGACGGGCACTTGGACACCACGTTCCATTCCACGATCTATTGGGGGCAGGTATCAAGGAACTACTACTTCTACCCCGATGGGCGGATCCTCGCGTTCGGCCAGTTCCAAACGCCCGAATACCCGGGTGATACGCTGGCCGTGGTCCGCCTGCATCCGGACGGCAGTACGGACACCACTTGGCCGGTGATCCCCTTCCGGAACCCGCAGTACTTTTTTCCAGGCCTGGCCTACGTTATCGACTTTCTGGAGATCGAGCCCGGCAGGCTCATCATCGTGGGTGATTTCGATACTGTTGATGGGCAACCGGCCGGTGGCATCGCTGCGATCGATACGGCGGGTAATGTGCTATGGGACTATTTCACGGGATCGGACGCAGGGGAGTTGCAGCTTAGCATCGGCGGCACCAATCGCTATCTGCGGGGTATCAAGGAAGCCCCTGATGGCTACATCTACATCTATGGCAGCTACCATGGCTTCGATGATGGGTACGCCAACCACCCCGACCAGCGGATGATCACACGGTTGTATCCGTTGCATGTAGGAATGGAGGAGCGGACACCGGACCGAGCTGTTCAGGTGTATCCCAACCCCGCCAGCGACCGATTGACCATCCAAGTGGCGGATGAGAACGGACAAGGGATCAAGCAGGTACGATTGCTCGATGCCACTGGACGGGAAGCACTGCTCTCGACCATGCGCGGGCCGCTGCTCCAATTGGACGTATCCGGTCTGCAAGGCTTGTTCCTGGTACTGGTGGAGGGTAATGGAGAACGGTATACGGAGCGGATCATCATCCACTGAACGGATTACATACAAAGCCGGACGATCGACCATTTATACCCTGACGATGCATTTCCCCCTATTCTTCCGGCCATTGCTACTGGCCCTGTTGGTGCTCGCGAACAGCATATATGCCCAACAGGTGGTCGTTCTCGATGGCAATACCCGCCAACCGCTGGAGGGGGCCACGCTGAACCATGCGGCCACCAGCACTTCAGGGATCACCGATCCTCGTGGCCGGGCCGATCTCGGTCCCTTCCTGCCGGTGGATTCGATCCGCTTCACCCGGCTGGGATACCATACGTTGACCCTGAGCCCGGCCCAGGTGACCGCTGCTGATAACCGCGTGGCCTTGGTGCCCAAGGTCTTCCCCTTGGGCGAATTCGTGGTGAGCGCCCACCGCTGGGAACAGGCGTGCGAGCGGGTGCCGGACCATATCACGGTAGTGCGGCCGCAGGACGTGGCCTTCAGCAACCCCGGCACCACGGCAGACCTGCTGGAGCAGAGCGGCGAGGTGTTCATGCAGCGCAGCCAGTTGGGAGGCGGAAGCCCCATGCTGCGCGGCTTCGCCGCCAACCGCGTATTGATCGTGGTGGATGGCGTGCGCATGAACAATGCGATCTACCGCAGCGGCAACCTGCAGAACGTGATCAGCGTGGATCCCGAGGCATTGGAGCGTGCCGAGGTGCTGCATGGGCCGGGGGCGATGACCTACGGCAGTGATGCCATCGGCGGCGTGATGGACTTCCATCTGTTGCGTCCCCGTTTTGCCCGGGATTCGTCGTTGCTGGTGCGGGGTGGTGCCACGGCCCGCTACGCCACCGCTGCCGAAGCGTACACCGGCCATGCGCACCTGGGCCTGGGCGGAAGAAAGCTGGCCTTCGTGGGCAGCGTGAGCTTCAGCCGCTTCGGCGACCTGCGTACCGGGAGCAACGGCCCGGAGGACTACCTGCGGCCTTGGTATGCCAGCCCCATCTCCGGCCGCGATAGCATGCTGGTGAACGACGAGCCCGAACGGCAGGTGGGCAGTGGTTATGACGCTTTGATGGCCCTGGCGAAACTGGCCTATCGGCCGTTGAAGGGACTGGAGATCGGTGCGAACCTGTACTACAGCACCACCACGGACATTCCCCGCTACGATCGCCTGATCGAACTGCGGCCCAACGGCTCGCCGCGGAGAACCGAATGGTACTACGGTCCGCAGGACTGGCGCATGGCGAGCGTGTACGTGCAGCATGAAGCGGCACGGGGCCCATGGAGCAAGGCCCGCTTCTCCATCGCGTTGCAGGACTATACGGAGAGCCGTAATGACCGCAGTTTCCGCAGTGGCACCCGGCGCAGCCAAAGCGAACACGTGACGGGCGTGTGGGCCAACCTTGATCTTGAGAAGGGCTTGGGCGTGCGTACCCAGCTGCTCTATGGGGCGGAATTCGTCACCAACGCGGTCGGGTCCCAGGGCATCACCACGAACATCAACACGGGCGCGGAACAGATCATCAATTCCCGGTACCCCGATGGATCCACATGGAGCACCGGATCCGTCTACGCCGGAGTGATGCATGACGCCACCGAACGGCTCACGCTTTCCGCCGGGCTGCGTGGCAACACCTCCGCGCTCGATTGCACCTTCGATACCACGCTCTTTCCGTATCCGGCGGTGTCCACCAGCCTGCGCAACAGTGCGGTCACCGGCAATGTGGGGTTGGCCTGGCGCCCGGACCCGACATGGAAGTTGTCGGCCGATCTGAGCACCGGGTTCCGCGCTCCGAACGTGGACGACATCGGCAAGGTGTTCGACAGTGAGCCGGGCGCGGTGATCGTGCCCAACCCCGATCTCTCCCCGGAGTATGCCTATACCGGTGAAGTGGGCATTGGCAAGGTGTTCAACGATCGGGCCCGGCTGCGTGGTGGTACGTTCATGCTGTTGCTGGACAAGGCCATGGTGCGCCGTCCGTTCACGCTGAACGGACAGGACAGCATTCCGTACGATGGCGCGCCCAGCCGGGTGGATGCGATCGTGAATGCGGCGCAAGCCACCGTGACCGGCTTTTATCTGGCGGCGGACATACGGCTGGCCAAACATCTGATGCTGGACCTGCGCTACAACTGGCAACAGGGGGAGGAGCAGGATGATGCCTCCACCCGGAATGTGCCCTTGCGCCATGCCCCGCCACCATTCGGACGCGCCGGTTTGACATGGGAGCGAAAGGCGCTGCGCGTAGGGGCCTCCATCCGGTTCAGCGATGGGTTCACGTACGACCAGCTTCCGCCCAGCGAACAAGGAAAGACCCCGATCTACGCCGCCGATGCACAGGGCCGTCCGCATGCACCTGCATGGCACGTCATCGACCTTCGCGCGGCGTATCGCATCATGCCTGCTCTGCTGATCACCGCAGGGGTGGAGAACATCACTGACCAGCGTTACCGTCCTTATTCATCCGGCATCAGCGCACCGGGCCGCAATGTGGTGGTCGCCCTGCGGGCCACGTTCTGAGCCGAAGAATGCCCGGAAAGGACCGCAGACAGGGACAGGCCCGGCTCCTACGGACCGTGCGCAAGATCCATCGCTGGACGGGCGTGGCGTTGTTCCTGTTCTTCTTCATCGTGGCGGTCACCGGTCTGTTGCTGGGCTGGAAGAAGCACAGCGGCGGCGCGATCCTGGCCAGGACCTATCAAGGTTCGACCACCGATCTGACACAATGGCTCAGCATCGACAGTCTGCATAGGAGTGCGTGCCGGATCCTGCATGATTCCGTATCGCCTGCGTTATCATTGGAACTGGACCGCATTTATGTCCGGAAGGACAAGGGCACGGTCAAGTTCGTCTTCGCTGATCACTTCTGGGGACTACAGCTGGACGGTGCCACCGGGCAGCTCCTCCATATCGAGCGTCGCCGCGCCGACCTTATCGAACGGATCCATGATGGATCGATCATCGATCAGTACCTCAGGATCGATGGCGGATGGTTCAAGCTGTTCTATACTACGGTGACGGGTTTGGCCTTGTTGGTGTTCACGATCACCGGCTTCTGGCTATGGTATGGGCCGAAGCGGATGCGGAACCGATGAAATGATGGCAGCTCACTCATTCGGCCTTCGGGCAGTGGCGACATGCCGTTATGCCGGCATCCACATTGCTCTCATGGCACGGGATGGTCCATTGAGAGTAGCGGGCCGGTGATCCGTCGCCGCACCTTCGAGAAGCTGAGCACCGTGCCGGTGGAAGTGGTGGCGGGCGCGGAGGGATGAGGGCGGGCGATCACAGCTACTGCACCACCACGCGCACACGGCTCCCGGTGCGCGGCACTTCCATCAGGTAGATGCCCGGGGCGAGCGCACTGAGGTCCACGCCGCTGGCGTACACGGTCTCGCGGACGATGGTGCCGGGGGCCGCGCGCACCACCACCCGATCGCCCGTGCGCACGTGCGTGGCGGGCAGAATCTCCACGCGGCCGGTGGCGGGATTGGGAAATGCGGTGATGTCCTTGCCATCGTGCGGGACTTCCCCCACGCCCACGTTGCAATTCGCGATCCGCAAGTGGTATCCGCCCAGGCCTAGCTGCCAGGTGAGCGGCAACGCGCCCTGCCCATCGGTGGAAGCCATCTGCACCATCGCCCCGTTCTCGAAGAGGCAGTATGTGCCATCGGCCATGTCCATCGCCATGATGTGGACGGTGCGGTCCCCGATCACCTCATCGACCTCATGGGCCACCACGCCCGTGTCGCCGACGGCGGAGAAGAGCATCAGTGTATCCTGCACATCCACGGCGATGGTGGTGGTGTTGCGCGCCACCTCGCCGGCGGGCTGGGCCACGTTCACGTCGTCGCCCATGCTGATGCTGTGCAGGAACACCACGGTATCGGTCACGGTCTGCGGCCGCACCTCGATACGCCAACCGCCGGGCGTGTAGTAGTCCATGTCCACCGGGCCCATCGGCGGCCGGTCCTGCCCGTCCACCCAGCTTTCGTGGCCCGCGCCACCCACGCGGGTGGCCGTGCTCGCCACGGGCAACAGGGTGCGCACCGCCACGCTGCCGTTGCCGTGTACGCTCGTGTGGTCCGGGCCGTCGTACGTCTCGATGTGCGCGGGCACTTCCGCCGAAAGCAGCGTGCCGCTCATGGTGGGCTGCTCGGCGAAGTGGGCCGTCCAGTGGATGTCGCGTTGCGCGTTGCCCACGCCGTTGAGCAGGACATGATCGAGCACCAGCACGCGGTCGGGCTTGAGGTAGAGCAGGCGCCGGGTGAAGCGCTCCAGTTTGGCGGGATCGTAGCTCAGCGCGGCATCGGCGATGTTGTACTGGTATCCGTCGCCGGTGGCCCATTTTATCCATTCGCCGCGCTGGTTCTGCGGTGCCAGCACATCGCCGAGGTTCTGCAACGGCGGGCTGTCGATCTGCCCGCCGTCGTTCGCGGCCGGCTGCCCCAGGCTGGTCATGGCCTCGGTGCTGTCGAACACGCAGATGCTGTTGTGGGCGATGGTGCGGGTGTAGTAGTTGCGCCAGTGGCTTCCGCCGTATGTGTCGTAGTGGCCGGCATCGAGCAGCAGGGGCGTGTGCTTGAAGATGGCGAAGCTGTTGTTGTCGCGATGCTCGTGCGCGGCGCGCTTGCTGGGTGCGCAATGGAGGCTCACGAGGGTGGCGTCATCGTCCCATGACGAACGGCTCACGCTCAGCCCCACCTTGTCGGCCCACCAGTCCAGCAGCGGATCGGGGAAGGGCACCGGCGCCAGTGTGAAGTCTTTGTACAGCATCTTCTGGAACACGGGCACCGTCCAGGTCATGTACTGCGGTTGGGCGTAATGGTCGGCCAGCCACACGCTGCGCGGATCTTGGAAGATCGCGGCGTGGCGGTAGATCACGCGGTCGCCGGCGATGCTCATCTGGCCGTCGCCCCAATGCAGGCACTTGCCGTCGGGCTGCACCAAGTAGAGGTATTGGTCGATGCTGTTCATCACCCAGGGCAGCGTGCCGGGCCAGTCGGTGCCCGTGGCGATCCGCATGTTGTCGAACAGCTGGAACTGGTCCACATAACCCCAGAAGGCGTAGGCCGCGCCCCAGTTCCACCCGCCGTCGTCGTCGCGGTAGTGCGCGTACACCGGGAAGAAATCATTCACCCACCGGTCGTACACCAGTTCGTGCCACTGCAGCACGGTGTCGTGCTGGACGGCGGTGAGGCCGTCGGCGGCGTGCAGCACCAGGGCGTTCTGGTTGGCGTAGACGTGGTTCCAGGTGTTGTGGCTGCTCACGAAGCTGGTGCCCATGCTACTGGTGATGAAGCGCTCCATGAAGGCACGGCTCTGGGCGTACAGCACCTGCGCCAGTTGCTGGCGCAGTGGCACGGGCAGGGCATCGTGGCACCAGTCCAGCACCAGGTCGCCTGCGGCGCTCATCCGGCGATGCACGGCTTCGGCCTCCAGGTCGCCGAGCGCGGACAGGTCGGTGCTTTGCAGGTGCGCGTTCACCTGCCGGGCCAGGAAGCGGCAGCGCATCAACTGCGCGGGATCGCCGTTGATCTTCCATAGCACCACGGTCATCATGGCCTGGTCATCGGACCAGAACGAGTTCCAGTCCCAGGTCCATTGGGCGGTGTCCGTGCCCACCATGTACAGGTCCGGGTCGGTGATCCAATTGTTGGTGTAGGCGTTGAGCACGGTGGCGAAGGCATCGCCGAAGGGGCCGGGCTGCTGGTGGTGCGCCTGCATCCATGCGATGCGGTCCGCATCGGCCAGCATGCGCGGGCGTGATTCATGGACCGTGGGGGCCTGGGCTGCGGCATGGAGCGTGGCGGGCAGCAGCAGGGCGAGGATGGAATGGCGCATGGGGTTCGTGTGGGCGGACGATCGCCAAGGTAGAGCCGGGGCGGGTGGTGGCCCCGGTCCGTGCGCCCGGTCCCGCCCGTACCTTGCCCCCATGGAAGAGATGATCCGCACCTTCGCCATCGGGCCCGCCGATGTGGAAAAGATCGCTGCGGAGCCGAACGATCCGCACCACCACGATTTCGAGGAGCTGATCATCGGCCGGGAAGGCACCCTGGAGCACTTCATCGACTTCCGCTCCGAGACGATCGCCGCGCCCTTCGTCAGCTTCGTCACCAAAGGCAAGGTGCATCGCGTGCGGCCGGGCCTGCAGGCGGGCCGCTGCGACATGCGGGTGGTGCGCTTCCACGGCGAGCTCATTCCCGAGACCATCTTCCAGCTGTACTCGCTCTTCCACGGCCAGGCACAGATGCCCGTGGAGGCCGGCCGCAGCCTGGACCGCCTGTGCGCCATCGCCGGCATCATGGCCGATGAGCTGGAGCAGCCCACGCCCGACCTCGCCGTGGTGCGCCAGCTGCTGGGCACGCTCTTCACGCTGCTGCGCTCCATGCACCGCGAGCGCCACCCCGATGCCGAGGCCGATGCGCTCGCCACCGGTCGCAACGAGACCTTCCGCCACTTCCTGCGGATCCTGGAGGAGAACTTCCGCCGGCCGCACGACGTGGAGTTCTACGCCTCGCAGCTGTTCATGAGCGCGCGCAACCTCAACCTCATCACGCAGTCCATCCTGCAGCAGAGCGTGAGCCGCATCGTGGAGACGCGCAAGCTCATCGAGGCCAAGAACCTGCTGATCACCACCGACAGGCCCATCGCGGAGATCGGCTTCGAGCTGGGCTACGAGGAGAACTCCTACTTCACGCGGGTCTTCCGCAAGAACACCGGGCAGACGCCCACGGAGTTCAGGGAGGAGATGCGGAGGTTGGTGGGGTGAGGGGGGCGTGCCCTTCCCCGCGCACCGTCCCGCGCACGGGCCGCGTGCTCCGCTGTGGTCGCCTGGTGCCGGCGGGCATCCACGGCGCTCCGGGGTCACCTCCTGCCGTCGGTGCCTCCTCGCTGCACGTGGCTGCAAGGCCGGCCCTGCGGCAAGCCGCCGCTGCGCCCGCTCACGCAGTCCACATCCCCCGGTCCCTACCACATTCCTTCCGTTCCGTGCTACCATCCCCCCTGCCTCGTGAGCGACCTTTGTACCTGACGATCAGAAGCTACATCAACCTATAAAAACCGACATACCATGAACAGATTGAAAGGAAAAGTGGCGCTCGTCACGGGCGCGGCCCAGGGAATGGGCGAATCGCATGCGCGCACCTTCGTCGCCGAGGGTGCCAGGGTGATCCTTACGGACCTCAACGACAAGGCTGGGCAGGCGCTCGCCACGGAACTGGGGCCGAACGCGCACTTCATCAAGCACGACGTGACCAAGGCGGCCGACTGGAAGAAGGTGGTGCAGGAGGGCGAGGCGAGGTTCGGCGACATCAACGTGCTGGTGAACAATGCCGGCATACTGGGGCCGGTGACTTCCACGGTGGAGATGACCGAGGCGGATTTCCTGCAAGTGTGTGCCGTGAACCAGACGAGCGTGTTCCTGGGCATGCAGGCCGTGATCCCCTCGATGGAAAAGCGCGGCGGCGGATCGATCGTGAACATCTCCTCCATCGCCGGCATTGTGGCGAATGTCGGCACACCGAACCCGGCCTACGTGGCCAGTAAGTTCGCTGTGCGCGGCATGAGCAAGCAGGTGGCCGTGGAGTATGGAAGCAAGAACATCCGCGCCAACTCGGTGCATCCCGGCTATATCATGACGCCGATGATGGTCGAAGCCACGGACGAGGATGGCGGTGGCGCCGCGGAGCAGATCCCGTTGGGCCGTATGGCCGAAGCCCAGGAAGTCTCCAATCTGGTGCTCTTCCTCGCTTCGGACGAGTCGTCCTTCATCACCGGCATGGAGCACGTGATCGACGGCGGCATGACCGCCGCCTGATCGACGACCGGTCGCCAGGCCGGCCCCATCACATTCACATCAACCCCCTAATAACCCCTACGACCATGGAACTGAAAGGACAAGCCATCATCATCACCGGCGGTGCCAGCGGCATCGGCTACCAGGCCGCGCTGCAAATGGCCGCCAAGGGCGCCGACCTCATCATCGCCGACTTCAACCTGGAGGGCGCCGAGAAGGTCGCGAAGGAGATCAGCGGCAAGGGCGTGAAAGCCTTCGCCTTCAAGGTGGACGTGTCCAAGGCCGCCGAGGTGGAGGCCATGGTGGACTTCGCCGTGGAGAAGCTGGGCACGCTCAACGGCATCTTCAACAACGCGGGCATCGGCCTGGTGAAGCCCTTCCTGGAAATGGACCCCGAGACCTACCACAAGGTGGTGGAGGTGGACCAGCACAGCGTGTACTACGGCATGTACTACGCCGCCCGCAAAATGGTGAAGCTGGGCACCAAGGGCACCTTCGTGAACACCGCCTCGATCTACGGTTTCCAGGCCGCGGTGGGCAGCTTCAACTACAACGCCGCGAAGGCCGCCGTGGTGATGATGAGCAAGAGCGGCGCGCTGGAACTGGCGCCCCACGGCATCCGCGTGGTGGGCGTGGCGCCCGGCTTCATCAACACGCCGATCCTGGGCAATGACCCCGCCATGAAGAAAATGCTGGGCGACCAGCACCTGCGCAAGGAGCTGATCGATCCCGCCAAGGTCGCCGCCGTGGTCACCTTCCTCTTCACCGATGCCGCCTCGGCCATCAACGGCAGCACTGTGCCTGTGGACGATGGCTTCCTGATCCATAAGAACGGGTAGGCGTTCGGAGGATCAGATGATCAGACGATCAGACGATCAGACGATCAGACGATCCACAACGGACCCGTGCATCAGGTCGGCGATCGAAGCCGGTATACGACCGACCATGCAGGCATGAACTGCCACATTCCGCTCTATTCACCCTGAACAACACGACTAACACATGGAGAAGATGAAGAACGAAGCACGGCAGGTTGTCGATCGCATGTTCGCCGCCTTTGCCCAGGGCGATGCGGATGCGTTCGTCGGAACGGTCTCGGACGATACCGTCTGGACCTACCACGGCACACAGGTCATTCCCAAGGGCACTTTTGAAGGCAAGGAAGGCGTCCGGAAATTCTTCAAGAGCATCGTGGAGGGTTCGGACATCCTGCACTTCGAGCCGACGGACTTCATCGTGGAGGGGAACAAAGTGGTTGTGCTCGGGCATGAGCACCAGCGCGTGAAACGGTCCGGCAAGGAGCTGAAGCAACAGTGGGTGCAGGTCTATACCGTGGAGAACGGCCTGATCACGAAGATGGAGGAGTTCGCCTCCTCGGAAGTGGTGAAGGAAGGAAGCACCTGAGCCCATCGCCCCGGGCATCCCGATGCGCGACCCCTGGCCCCGGCCGGGGGTCGTTGCGTTGGGGCGGGGCGGAAACCGGCCGGAAGCGACCGTGCTGGTCGGCGTTGATCGGGGCGATGCGCGGCACATTACCTTGCCGTCTCAACACACCGCCCATGCGCCGCACCCTCCTCGCCTTGCTGATGCCGGCCGTCCCCTTCATGCTCCAGGCCCAATGCCCCGATACGGAGCCGGGTTCCTGCACCGCCGTGATCACGCCTGACCATGTCGTGGTGACCGGCACCCAGACCTTGGGCGGTTCATACCAATGCTTCCATGTGCCGACCGGCGCCAACCTGGACTATGGTGGCACGTACAGCGTTTTCCTGGTGGAAAGTGGCGGAAGCGTGAACGTGAACGGAGTCGGTAATCTGGTGCTGGCCAAGAGCGGCGCCACCGTGGGCTTCTGCGGAAGCGGCTACGGCAACCGGCTGGACCACGAGCCCGGCGTGGCGATGGACTGCACCAGTAGCAATACCGTGTGGGAGTGTGCAGAAGTGACCTTCGAGCAAGCCACCGGCGTCGGCACCGTGCATGCGCTTCCCGTGTTGCGCTATGATCCTGCGGACGATCGTCTGCACGTGAGCGGCGCGCCCTCGGGCATGCTCGACGTGCTCGATGCCGGAGGGCGCCGCGTGCGGACTGGATCCGCGGCCAACGGTGCACTCCACCTCCACGGCCTGGCGCCCGGGGTGTACCTGGCGCGGCTGGTGGAGCAGGGGGTGCTGTTGCGCTTCGTGCGGCGGTGAATGATGGTGCGGGACCGGTCGCCGCCCTACTGCGGTGGCGCATAATCCGGCAAGCTGGTCACCCGCACGGTGTCGATGCCGTCCAACGACCAGGTGACGGGGATCATTTCCATGTAATTGCACTTCGGGCACCGGTCGCCCTGACCGCCGATCATCTCCTTGTGCATGGGGCAGCCGTATATCGTGTTATCCGCCATGGCCGATGCTTCGTCGTGGTCATGGCCATGGTGATCGGCTTGCTCCACGGCTACAGGCGCCGTGCTATCGGTATGGTCAGGGGCCGGTGTGCTGCACGCGGCAACGACCAGCAGGGCGGCAGAGGTGAAAATCCCAAGGATCGTTCTCATGGTCGGAAGGTTGTTGTTCGTTCAGGCGGCCACGGCCACTTGATAGGTGAACTCAAAGGTGCGCTCAATGGCGGGGTTCAGGCTCTGGCCCACGTGGCACAGCTTCTGTGCGGCATGCTCCACCAACGCTCTGTGCGCCTCGGGAAGCTCCTGCTCGAAGGCGATCCTCACGATCATGCTGCCCACGCGGGTGCCGTCGGCGCTCAGGCCCCATTCCACTTCACTGGTTGCCTTGCCGATGCTGAAGCCGTTCTGCTGCGCCACGCCTTCCATGGTGCCCAGCATCGCTATTGTAGGCGGTGGCCAGCAGGTCGATCGGCGTGAAGCGCGCGGCATTCACCACGATGTCCTGCTTGTTCACGGGGTTGTAGGTGCTGCTCTGGTAGCGGCCCTGGTATCGCGTCTTGATCTTTTGTTGTGCCATGGGTTGAAGGGTGATTCTTGTTGATGGCACAAAGGTCCGGAGGTGGACAAGGCTGCGCGTTACAGCATGATGGGGAAGATCTATATCGGCAGGGCTGCGCCCGTAGCGGTAGCATGCTTCACCCTTCCGACCGTTTCCACCGCAGCCTTAGCGCGTTGCCGATCGGCCCTGGATGCTGGAACGGAGCGTCTCGCGTCGATCGTGGACCGATCAACGCACGCTTTCGATGCGGTCCAGATGCACGATGACCAGTTTGTGTTCCTCCGAGGTCCGCAGCACCTCGTTCCAGCAGCGGGCAATGGCCTCATGGAAGCGCCGCATGTCCATGTTCCCCAGCCGAACGTGGATGACCTTGGGCGGAGGCTCGCTCAACAGGATGCGGCTGGAGAAGTCGCTGTCCTTGGTGACGATGGTGAGGTCCTTTTCCCGCGCGTAGTCCCAGATCTGTGCATCATGCCGGGTGGGGTCTATGTCGTGCTGATGCACATAGTCCGCAGTATTCCACTGGCTGAACCAGCGCGGAAGGTTCGCATCGATCAGGTAACGGGGCATGTCACGCCGCGATGTCCTTCACTGAAAAGCGGTTGCCCATGAGCGATAAGGCGAACTGGCGGCAGGCCTCCAGGTCCGCCGCTTCCAGCATGGGGTATTGCTTCAGCACTTCAGCCTCCGGCGTGCCGGCCATAAGGAACTCCAGCACGGTTTGCGCCGTGATGCGCATGCCCCGGATCACCGGCTTGCCATTGCAGATCCGGTCATCCACCGTGATCCGCTTCAACAGTTCGCCCTGAGTGCTCATGTGTCCAAAGGTAGCGCATGCCGCAGGTCCACGCAGAAGATGAGCCGAGGTCCGGGCCGGTGAGGGGCAGGTCATCGTCCGCGGATCAGTCCAACCGCTTCCACCGCAGCCGCAATGCATTGCCGATCACGCTCACGCTGCTGAAGCTCATGGCGGCGGCGGCGATCATGGGCGAGAGCAGCATGCCGAAGGCGGGGTAGAGCAGCCCGGCGGCGATGGGCACGCCCAGCGCGTTGTAGGCGAAGGCGAAAAGGAGGTTCTGCCGGATGTTCTTCATGGTGGCCTGCGAGAGGCGGCGCGCCCGAACGATGCCCGTGAGGTCGCCCTTCACCAGGGTGACGCCCGCGCTTTCCATGGCCACGTCGGTGCCGTGCCCCATGGCGATGCCCACGTCGGCGGCGGCCAGCGCGGGCGCATCGTTCACGCCGTCGCCGGCCATGGCCACCACGTGGCCTTCGCGTTGCAGGCGCTGCACCACTTCGCTCTTGCGCTCGGGCAGCACGCCCGCCTCCACTTCGGCGATGCCCAGGGTGCGCGCGACGGCCTCGGCGGTGGTGCGTTCGTCGCCGGTGAGCATCACGATGCGCAGGCCCTCCTTGCGCAGGGCGTTCAACGCGGCGGGCGTGGTGCCCTTCACCGGGTCGGCGATGGCGAGCATGCCCGCCACCGTGCCGCCGATGCCCGCGTAGATGGCCGTGGCACCGTTGCGCCGCTGGGCATCGGCCTCGGCAGCGAGCGCGTCCACCTCCACTCCCTGCTCCTGCATGAAGGCCGCGTTGCCCAGCACGATGCGCTTGCCTTCCGCCGTGCCGAACACGCCCTTGCCCACGGGCGAATCGAAGTCGGCGACTTCCGCCAACGGCAGTTTCCGCTCGTTCGCCGCCTGCACGATGGCCAGCGCCAACGGGTGTTCGCTCAGGCGTTCCACCGAGGCGCTGAGGCGCAGCAGTTCCTGTTCATCGAAGCCGGGCGCGGGGAAAATGCCGGTGACCGCGGGCTTGCCTTCGGTGAGGGTGCCGGTCTTGTCCACCACCAGGGTGTCCACCTTCTCCATGCGTTCCAGCGCCTCGGCATCGCGCACCAGCACGCCCATGCCGGCGCCCTTGCCCACGCCCACCATGATGCTCATGGGCGTGGCCAGGCCCAGGGCGCAGGGGCAGGCGATGATGAGCACCGACACGGCGGCCACTAATCCGTAGGTGAAGCGCGGCTCGGGACCCACCAGCGCCCAGATGATGAAGGTGAGCACGGCGACGCCGATCACGATGGGCACGAACCAGCCGGAGACCTTGTCGGCCAAGCGTTGGATGGGCGCGCGCGAGCGTTGCGCGCTGCCCACGAGCTGCACGATGCGCGCCAGCACGGTGTCCGCGCCCACCTTGGCGGCGCGCACCACCAGCGCGCCCGAGCCGTTGAGGGTGCCGCCGATCACGGCATCGCCCACGGTGCGCGTCACGGGCATGGATTCGCCGGTGATCATGCTCTCGTCGATCGCCGAGCGGCCTTCGACCACCTCGCCGTCCACGGGTACTTTTTCGCCGGGCCGCACGCGCAGGCGGTCGCCCACGTGGATGTGCGCGAGGTCCACTTCCTCGTCGTGGCCGTTGGCATCGATGCGCAGGGCCTTGCTGGGCGTGAGGTTGAGCAGGGCCTTGATCGCGCCGGAGGTGCTTTCCCGCGCGCGCAGCTCGAGCACCTGGCCCAGCAGCACCAGCACGGTGATCACGGCGGCGGCCTCGAAGTACACGCCCACCACGCCGTGCGCATCCTTGAACTCGGCGGGGAAGAGCCCGGGCGCCACGAGGGCCACCACGCTGTACAGCCAGGCCACGCCGATGCCCATGGCGATCAGCGTGAACATGTTGAGGTTGCCCGTGCGCACCGAGGCCCAGCCGCGTTGGAAGAAGGGCCAGCCCGCCCACAGCACCACCGGCGTGGCCAGCGCGAATTGGATCCATGCGGAGATCTGCGGCGGCACCACATTGCGGATCGCCGGGAAGAGGTGCGCACCCATCTCCAGCAGGAACACGGGCAGCGCCAGGGCCAGGCCGATCCAGAACCGGCGCGTCATGTCGATCAGCTCCTCATTGGGGCCGGTGTCCGCCGTGATGGTCTCGGGTTCCAGGGCCATGCCGCATTTCGGACAACTGCCGGGGCCCACTTGCCGCACCTCGGGGTGCATGGGACAGGTGTAGATCGCGGAGCTGTCCACGGGCGCGGACTTCGCTTGTTGCGGCTTCAGGTAACGCGCGGGATCGGCCTCGAACTTCGTCTTGCAACTGGCGCAGCAGAAGTAGTAGGTGTGGCCGTCGTGCTGCGCGGAATGCTTGGCGGTCGCGGGGTCCACACCTGCCTGTCCGGTAGGCAGGTCCATGCCGCAGACGGGATCCTTCATCGTGGCGCCTGCCTGCCGGACAGGCAGGGGCACGAGGTAGCGCTGCGGATCGGCCTCGAACTTCGCTTTGCAACCGGCGGAACAGAAGTAGTAGGT
>JAVFAQ010000010.1:0-21428 GCA_034002325.1 Flavobacteriales bacterium
TTCCTTGACAATCTTGGCCGGCTTCTCCTCCTTGATGCGCGCGGAGCTCTTGCCGATGTCCGCCCCCTGCAGCTCTTTCCGCTTCTCGATCAGCTCCAGGATGTCCATGTGCTGGTCGCGGATGCGGTGCTCGTCCAGCTCCAGGATGCGGGTGGTGAGGCCGGTGAGGAAATCCCGGTCGTGGCTCACCAGCAGGAAGGATCCCTCGTAGTTCTTCAAGGCGTCCTTCAGCACGTCCTTGCTCTGGATGTCCAGGTGGTGCGTGGGTTCGTCAAGGATCAGGAAGTTCAAGGGTTTGAGCAGCATGCAGCACAGCGCCAGGCGGGCGCGTTCGCCACCGCTCAGCACCTTCACCTTCTTGTCCACGTCCTCGCCGCTGAACATGAAGGCGCCCAGCATGGCGCGCACGCGCACGCGGTTCTCCTCGCTCGCCGCGTACTCGGCGGTCTCCATCACCGTGTTCTGCGGGGTCATGCGCTCGGGCATGTCCTGCGCGTAGTAGCCCACGATCACGTTGTGCCCCAGCCGGATCTCGCCCTCGTACGGCTCCTCGCCCATGATCATGCGCACCAGGGTGGACTTGCCGGTGCCGTTGGCGCCCACCAACGCGAGGTGCTCGCCCTTGGCGATGGTGAGCTCGGCGTTGCGGAAGATGACCTTCTCGCCGTACGCCTTGCTCACGTTCTTCACCTCGCACACCAATTTGCCGCTGTGGGGCGAGGGCGGGAACTTCACGAGCATCTTCCGCAGGTCCTCGTCCTCCACCTCGATGCGGTCCAGCTTCTCCAATTTGGTGATCAGGCTTTGGGCGAACGCGGCCTTGCTGGCCTTCGCGCGGTACTTGTTGATCAGGGTCTGGGTCTGCTCGATGTACTTCTGCTGGTCCTTGGCGGCGGCCACCTGCTGCTCGCGCTCGATCTTGCGCAGCTCCACGTACTTGCTCCACGAGGCCTTGCGGTCGATGAGCTTGCCGCCGGCGACCTCGATGGTGCGCGTGGTGAGGCGGTCCAGGAAGGTCTTGTCGTGGCTGATGAGCACCAGCGCGGCAGGATAGGTCTTGAGCAGGTCCTCCAGCCACTGGATCGCGGGCAGGTCCAGGTGGTTGGTGGGCTCGTCCAGCAGCAGCAGGTCCGGCTGCATGAGGAGGATCCGCGCCAGTTCGGCCCGCATGCGCCAGCCGCCGCTCAGCTCGCTCATCCGGCGGTGCATGTCCGCGCCCACAAAACCGATGCCCTTGAGCATGCGCTCCACCTGCATGTCGTGGTCGGCCGCGCCGATGGCATTGAGCCGCTCGTGGGCGTGGGCGAGCAGGGTGGCCAGTTCCATGGCCTTGTCATCGTCCGTGCAGCTTTCAAGCTCCACCGTGATCCGCTCGATGCTGGCGTTGAGCTCCTGGGCCTCGGCGAAGGCCAGCTCGGCCACCTGCCAGGGGGTGAGCTCCAGGTTGTGGGCCATCTCCTGGGGCAGGTAGCCCATGGTCAGGTCCTTGGGCCGGCCGATGGTGCCCTTGTCGTAGCCCTGGGCCCCGGCGAGGATCTTCAGCAGGGTGCTCTTGCCCGCGCCGTTGCGGCCCACCAGGCCGATGCGGTCGTCGGCGCCGATGAAGAACGAGACCTCATCGAACATGGGGCGGACCCCGAAATGCAGGGTGAGGCCTTGTACGTTGATCATCTTCGACGGTCCGCCCCTTTCCGGCGAACGGGCCGCGAAGGTAGCAAGGTGCGGGGCAGGAACGCCGAAGCCCCGGCGTGGGCCGGGGCTTCGTGCGTGCGATGGAGGCGGCGATCAGAAGTTCCACAGGTCGTGCTCGAACTCGAACAGCGCCTGCTTGATCTCCTCGCCCGCCAGCAGGGCGTTGATCCCCTGGCGATGCTCCAGGATGTCGCGGTCGTACACGTTGCTCCACTTGGTGATGTAGCTGTTGAACTGGCGCTTCATGAACAGGCTCTCGAACGGCAGCCGCTCGGCGTCGTTCTCGCGGTTGAAAGCGTCCCAGTTGGCGAACACGTACCGGCATTCGGGGTAGTAGAGCCAGAACACGGGGGCGAAACCGCGCACCTCGCCGTCCTCGCCGCGGATCTCCCGCATCGGCGCGATGCCGATGATGCGGATGTCCATGGTGGAGCGCTGCTTGTCGAAGACCCAGTCCTCCTTGATGCGGTACATCTTGATGTCGCGCGAACCCAGGGTGATCTCCTGGGTCACGGGGACGAACTCGCCGGTGTTGATGTCCTCGGTCCAGCTGGTGTCCATCCGGGTGAAGATGTCCTGCAGCTCGGTGGTCAGCAGGGCCTGCTTGAACTCGTCGTCGTCCAGCATGGGCCCGGGGTCGTACGCGGTGATGGACCCGTCCACCATCAGGCTGTGCTTAATCACGTCGAACAGGCTTTTGCGGTCGTTGATCGGCTCGGTGGGGTAGTAGAGCGGATGGTTGATCTTCTCGCGCAGGTCGATGGTGCGCCATACGCGCCGTGCCCACATCACGTCGGCCTCGCGGATGTGGGTGTAGGGCACCACGCGCTTGGTCTTGGTGTTCTCCTTGATGTAGGCGCCGTCCAGCACGGTCTGGCCTGCGGCCCGGGGCGCGCAAAGCGTGGCCGCCATGATCACGGCGGCTGACAGGATGTACCTCATGGTCCTCATCTGGATGGGGGTTACGGGTTGCTTATACCACCTTCAACGCGAGCGAGCCCAGGTTGCGCACGGTGCCGTCGGGGCCCCGTGCCTTGATGCCTTCGATGAACACGCGCTGGCCGGGCCGGGACTTCTGGAACATCTCCTTCACGTCGGAGCTCACGGCGGCACCCTTCACGATCTTCTCGATCGGCGTGCCCCCGACGATCATGGTCACCTTGTACTCCACGATGGTGAACTTCAGGTCGAAGTCGAAGTCCACCATGCGGGCGATCGCCCCTTGCGCGGCGGTGAGCTCGGTCTTTCTGATGGTCTCATCGCCCACGGTCTTGCCGCCGAAGTAGGCCTGCGGGTTGGGCACGTTCTTCACGCGGAACTTCATGCCGGTCATGGACTTGGTGCTGCCATCGGGGTTGGTGACGGTGGCGCCCACCGTGGCCTCAGTCTCGCGGCCCGGGCGCACCACCCAGCCTTCGCCGGTCTTGGCCAGCTGGCCGCTGGAGATGCTCGGCCGGATGTCCTTGTCGCTGTATCCGGAAACACTGATGCTCACCGGGTTGTCCACCCCGCGATAGAACACGTTCATCTTCGTGGGGCTCACCACCAGGTTGGGCTGGGCCACTTCGTACGAGGTGGAGAACGCCCGGATCTGCTTCTCGCCGCCCACGGGGGTGAACTCGATGATGCCCTGGACCACTTTCAGGCCGGCCCCGGTGGCGGTCTGCTCCAGGATCGCCTTGGCGCCCACGTTGTCCAGCTTCCGCGAGGGGCCCACGATCTTCGGCGGCACCGAAGTGGTGTCCAACGTGCCGCCGGGTTCGGTGATCCACACGGTGGGCGCGTTCTGGTTGTCGTACGCCCCGAGGAAGATCTCGGCCATGTACTTGCCGCCCACGGTCACGTAGCTGCTCTGGGGCTTCACGATGGCGTCCAGGGTGTTGAACTTGAAGCTGTCGCCCTCCACGTCGCCCAGCATCCAGTTCACCAGCTCGCTCTCGGAGTTGCGGATGTCCGTCTGGATCTTCGAGAGGATGGTCACACCGGCGGCCAAGGGCACATGGTAGAAGTTCAACGACTCCCAGGTCACCTCCTTGCCACCGGAATCCTTCATGCCATCGAAGCTGAAGGTCTTGTCGAAGTTGGCGGCAAGTACCGGGTTCTCCCTGGCGGCGTCCTTCAGCTTGTCCCGGAAGGCCTCCAGTTTAGAGCGCAACTCCACGGCACCGTATTCCTTCTCCACGGGCTTCCCGGGGTCGCCCATGCCCATGAAATGGGTGAGCACCTGGTAGTTGTCCTTGCCTTTCATCGACCCGAGGGACCGCAGGACCGGCCGGCCCTGGTCATCGCGCAGCACCACGGAGTCCATGGGCAGGCCGTCGGTCTCGGCCATCACGTGGGCCTTGATCGTGTCGATGTAGTTGTAGAGCTGGTCGGCCTCGTTTTGCACGGCCTGTGCGGCACTGTACGCGGCGCCGTACTTCTCCTGGTTCTGGCTGGCGAACTGGCCGAACTGCTGATAGGTCTGGCTCATCTTCTCCGAGAGGGTGAGCTTGGTCACCTCCAGGCCGTTGTTCACGGTCACGAAGCTGTCCAGGATCTCCTTGGACACGTTCAGCGCGAGCAGCGCCGTCAGCACCAAGTACATCATGTTGATCATCTTCTGTCGCGGGGACAGATTTCCTCCTGCCATGGTCCTTGCGGGTTATTGGTCCGTTGAGCGGGCTTTCGCCTTAGCGAACGGTCATGGCGTTCAACATGTTGCCGTACACCGTGTTGAGCTTGGCGAGGTTGTCGCTGAGCTCGGCGATGTTGTCCTTGTATCGCTTGGTGTCGTCCACGCTGGCGCGCAGGTTGCCCAGCAGCTCGCCCACGCCCTCGAACATGGTGTTGGCGGCCTCGAGCTTCTCCCGGCTGCTGCGCAGCTGCAATTCGTACATCTCGTTGAGCTCGGTGAGATTGTGGCTCATCTTCTGCAGGCTCTCACCGGCGTTGCGGCCGGCCTCGGCGCTGGCGGTGAGGCCCACCAGGCTCTCGCTCGCCTGGGCATAGCTCTCGCTCAGGCTGCTCACCTTGGAAGAGGCGTCCTTCAGGCTCGATGCGTACTCGTTCGTGGCCGCTGCGGCACCGGTGATCTCGCCCATCTGGCGGGCCTGGTCGCTGAGCGAGCGCATGCCGTCGCCCAGGCTGGCGATCAGCTCGGGCTCGATCCGCGCGCTCTCCAGCATATCGTCCAGCTGCTCGGTGATCGAACGCTGGTCCTCCTTCTTGAACTCCTCCCCTTCGGCCTGTTCGCCCGAGGCGAGCTCCGGGTACACCAGGCTCCAATCCGGGTCCTCGTGCGGTGGTTCGAAGGCCGAGAAGAAGAAGATGACCGCCTCGGTACTGAGGCCGATCACCAGGAATACGCTGGCGAACGGCCAGTGCTCGATCTTGAAGAGCGCGCCGATGATGACGAGCGCCGCGCCCCATCCATAGAGCTTGGCCATGAAGTTCTTCCACTTCTTGCTGCCTGGTTTCATTGCTGGTCCTGACTTTAGGTTTGGTTTTCTGAAGAGTGTGGCCGTTGGCGGGTGCCAATGCCGAGGTTCCGGGAAGGAAACGCCGTGGTGCGGCGGTGCCGGGGGCTACAGGTCATCCGCGGAAACGGCCTTGCCCCGGCCCAGGTAGGTCATCACGGAACGGAAGCCGACGTACGACTTGGCCGTGTCCTGGTACTCGTAGCTGCGGGTGCCGGTCTGGATGTAATAGCCGATGTCCTTCCAGGAGCCGCCACGCACCACCTTCCGCTTGAGCGAGGGCGGGTCGTTGGCCAACGCATCGTAGGTGTACTCCGGGTTCAGGTCATGGGCGAAATCGTACACGCTCTCGTCGAAGGCGGTGCTGGTCCACTCGGCCACGTTGCCGGCCATCTGGTACAGGCCGTAATCGTTCGCGGTGTAGCTGTCCACGGGCACGGTGTGGAAGCCGCCGTCGTCCACGTAGTTGCCGTGCAGCGGCTTGAAGTTGCCCAGGAAGCAGCCTTGCCGGTTGCGCACGTAGGGGCCGCCCCACGGGTAGGGGGCCAGGTCCAGGCCGCCGCGCGAGGCGTACTCCCATTCGGCCTCGGTGGGCAGGCGGAAGCGGTTCACATAGGCGTCGCCGTAGCTGCCCAGCCAGCTGTTCATCAGCTGGGTGCGCCACACGTTGAAGGCGTTGGCCTGCTGCCAGGTGACGCCCACCACCGGGTACTCGTCGTAGGCCGGATGCCAGAAGTAGTTCTCGGTCATCGGCTCGTTGAAGGAGTACGTGAAGTCATGCACCCACACCAGGGTGTCCGGGTACACGGGAATGACCTCCTTGATGATGAACTGGCTGCGGTCGCTGTGGCCGCGGATGGCGTTGTTCTGGCCCTTGACGTTGGTGTAGCTCAGGTCCAGGTCGCGCGCCCAATTGGTGGGGGTGCCTTTGCGGGCGGCCTCCTTCAGGTCGATCCAGTAGTACTCGAACATGAGCTTGCGGGTGTCGATCTCCTTGCGCTGGTAGAAGCGCTCGCTCTCGCTGAGGAACATCTCGCTCAACACCTCGCGCTCCTCCTCGCCCTCCCATTGGATCCGCTCCTTCCAGTTGATGATCGGCGGGTCCAGGTCCTCACCGTACTCGTCCTCGAAGAACACGTGCTCGCCGATGTCCTCATCGCCCAGGATCCGCTTGGCGATGGAGTCGCGCACGTAGTACACGAACTGCCGGTACTCGTTGTTGGTGATCTCGGTCTGGTCCATGTAGAAGGCCTGGACCGAGACCGTCTTGCTCTTGTTCACGAATGCGTACGGCACATCCTGGTCGCTGGGCCCCATCACGAACGATCCCATGGGGATGTAGTTCATGCCGTAGGGGTCCACTTGGTACCATGAGGGCCGGCCTTGGACGCCGATGAGCTGCCCCTGGCCACCCCTGCCACAGCTCGCCAGCAAGCCGATGGCACAGAGATACAAGATGGGACGTTCCATGATCTTCCTTGTTTGCCGTTCCATGCCTTTCACAGGCGCACCGGGTCCGGGGCGGGGTAAGCTGCCAGCGGGGCCGGGGAGGTATACGGCAGTTGGGGTTGTTGGTTTCGGACTGGTGTTGCGCAGGCCCCTGGTTCAGAGGAACCGGACGTTACGATAGATCTGCAGGTCGGGTTTCTTCTCGAGCAGGACGCAGTAGTTGAGCATGATCTCATGCCCGCCGCTGCTGTAGTTCTTCAGCACCGAGGTGGTGACATCGTAGCTGTATCCGATCTTGAGCATGGACTTGCCGTCGGGGAAGGCGTGCTGGTAGCCGATCAGGGGCGCGATGGCATCCTCGGTACGGTACGAAACGCCCAGCCATACCATGTTATTATAGAGGAAGGTGGCGTTCAGGTCGATCTGCGTGGAGCTGCCGTCCATCTCGATCCGGGTGGAGGGCTGCAGCACGTACTTGGGGTCCCCGCCCAGTTTCCAATCGATGCCGCCCTGGATGAAATAGTGGCGGGCCATCTTCACGCTCACCTCATCCAGCTCGGTCTCGGGCAGGTGGGTGCTGGAGATGCCCACCCAGAACGTGGGGGCCACGTAGTACAGGCCGGCACCCAGGTCGAAGCCGCTCTGGCTCCGGCCGTTGGAGGGGATCGCATCGTCCAGGAAATGGTCGTCCGTGGCCACCCAGTTGCGGCCCAGGGTGTGGCCGCCCAGCCCGAAGTACACGCCGATGCCCAAGGTGCCCGGACCGACCTTCCGGTGGAAGGAATAGCTCAGGCGGGCGAAGGTGCTCTTCTGCTGGCCGAGCTCATCGAGGTAGACCGACAGGCCCACCCCGCTGCTGATCTTGGCGATGGGCATCTGCACATTGAGCAGGCCGGTCTTCGGGGCGCCCTCGAAGCCGGACCATTGCTGGCGCAGCAGGGCCGTGGCGCAAAGCTGGCCCGAGGTGCCCGCCACCGCCGGGTTCAACGAAAGCCGGTCGAACATGTACTGGGTGAACTGCGGGTCTTGTTGGGCCTGTACGGAACCCAGCAACATGGCGCAGGTCACTGCGGATAGTATCCCCCTCATGCGTGTCGGTCTGTTAGTCGGCCTTGGCCGGGCGCCCCGACGGGACGATGGGCCCAAGAACCGGCGCCAATATAACAACTATCCGATCCGGCCAAATCCTTTTGCGCCACCGTTGGGTTCCCGGGGGGCGCCCCCTCAGGCCAGCTTCTGGTAGGTGCGCCACCAACGGTCGGGCACCTCCTCCCGGCAGGCCATGCGGTAGTCCGCATAGGAGCATGGCACCAGGTGGTGCCGCTCGAACCGGGCCTCCTGCTCCGCGCGGTAGGGTATGTCCATCCACCAGCGGTCGCTCACCATGCTCTTGTAGAACACCAGCTCCTGGTCGTGGCCCTTGATGGGTATGCGGTAGCGGGTGAAGCGCTTGCGGTCCATCCACGGCAGGTCGTTGGTGCGGCTGCGGTAGCCGTCCATGAAGCACCAGATCATCTGGGCCGCGAGCTGGGCGGTCACCCCGTCCACGTCGCGCGTGGGGTCCATCTCATGGATGGCCACCGATCCGATCTTCTCGCTCACCCCCGCATAGCGCATCAGCTGGCAGATCTCCTCGCCGTGGAAGCCGTTGGGGCCGGGGCGCGTGGTGCCCGGCGCATCGGCCCGGCGCACGGCGCTCATGTCCACGCTCAGCGTATCGGCGTTGCGCAGCACCGGTTCGGCATCGGCCAGCGCGGCGCGCAGCTCGCCCAGCCGATGGGCATCGAAGTAGAGCTTGTCCATGAGGTCGATGCCCGGCTGGTCCACCAGGTAGGTCTGGTAGCCCAGATTGCTGTAGTTGAACAGGAAGTTGGGCTGGCGCAGCACGATGTGGCTCAGGTAGCTGGTGTCGGCCAGCGCCTGCCCGGGCTCGCCCAGGTCGAAGCGGGCATCGATGCAGGCCAGGTTCACGGTGCGCTCCAGCTTCTCGTAGGCCAGGTACTGGGTGTAGGTGTGGCCCTGGCCGCCGCCGAGCACCACGGGCACGATGCTCATGCGCACCAGCTCGGCGATGGTCTCGGCCACGGCGTGCTGTGTGTCCGCGGGCGTGGCGCCGGGGCGGATGTCGCCCAGGTCCACGATCCCCAGCTGGCCGGCGGGCAGGTAGAGCTTGTACAGTTCCGCGCGGATGGCGTCCGGCGCCTCCACGCAACCGCGCGGCCGGGCATGGCCGGGGTCGTCGGGCAGGCCGATGATGGCCAGCTGCATCCCCTCCAGGTCGGGGAAGGGCTTGCCGTGGGAGTGGAACACGGTGTTGTCACCGATGCTGCTGGAAAGCCACTCGGGCCGGACCCGCCCGAAACGCTCGGAGGGTCGGAAGTACAAGCTGATGTCCATCGTGTCAAGGTCGAACGGGGGAAAGCAGGGTCCCGGGGTGTAACGCCCGACCACCGCCCGCTAAGGTCCGGAGGCCCGTCACTTGACCACGGCCGGGTCGCCGCCTGATGCCCACAGGCGGGTGTTGGCAACCGCTCAGGTCTTCTTCTTCACCGCCTTCTTCGCCGCCTTTTTCACGGCCTTCCTCGGCGCGGCCTTGCGGGCGGCACCGCGCTTCCCGCCCTTGCGCTCGGGCGCGGCGGCCAGCAGGGCGGTGGCCTGCTCCAGGGTGATCTCCTCCGGCTTCTGCTCCTTGGGCACGTTGGCGTTCTTGCTGCCGTCGGTCACGTAAGGACCGTAGCGGCCGTTGAGCACCTGTATCACGGAGCCATCGAACTCCTTGAGGATGTTCTGGCGCACGCCGGCCAACTTGGCCTCCACCAGCTCGATGCCGCGCTCCAGGGTCACCGTGGCGGGGTCCTCGCCGCGCGGGATGTTGGCGTACACCTTGCCGAACTTCACGAAGGGCCCGAAACGGCCGCGGCCCACCACGAGCATCTCCCCCTTGTGCTCGCCCAGGTCGCGCGTGGCGGTGGCGGCCTTCTTCAGGTCGATGAGCTCGATGCCGCGCGCCAGGTCGATGCTCAGCGGATCGTCCTCGGCGGTGAGGCTGGCGAAGGTGCTGCCGTATTTCACGTACGGGCCGAACCGGCCGATGCCCACGGTGACCTTCTCGCCTTCGTGCTCGCCCAGGTCGCGCGGCAGCTTGAAGAGGTCCATCGCCTCCTCGAAGGAGATGGTGGCGATGCTCTGGTCCTTCCGCAACGATGCGAACCGGGGCTTTTCCTCCTCATCGCCGGCCTGTCCGGGAGGCAGGGCCTCGCCGATCTGGACCATGGGCCCGAAGCGGCCGATGCGGGCGTACACCTTGCGGCCCGAGGCGGGGTCCACGCCCAGCTCGCGGGCACCGGTGGCCTTCTCGGCGGTCTCCTGCACGGTGCCGATGGTCTGGTGGAAGGGCTGGTAGAAACGGCGGATCATCTCGCGCCAGTTCTCCTTGCCTTCCGCGATCACGTCGAACTCCTCCTCCACCTTGGCGGTGAAGTTGAGGTCCACGATCGTGGGGAAATGCTCCACGAGAAAATCGTTCACCACCATGCCGATGTCAGTGGGGAAGAGCTTCTGCTTCTCGGCGCCTGCGGTCTCGTTGGCGGTGGTGTCGGTGATCGCATCGCTGGCCAATGTGAGGATGCGGTACGGGCGCTGGATGCCGTCGCGGTTCTCCTTTACCACATAGCCGCGCCGCTGCACGGTGCTGATGGTGGGTGCGTAGGTACTGGGCCGGCCGATGCCGAGCTCTTCCAGCTTCTTCACCAAGCTGGCCTCGGTGTAGCGCGGTGCGGGCCGCTCAAAGCGTTGCGTGGCGGTCATCTGTTGCAGGGCCAGCGTCTCGCCCTGCTTCATCTCGGGCAGCAGGCCTCCCTGCTCGTCGTCGCCTTCGTCGTCGCGGCCCTCGAGGTAGACCTTGAGGAAACCATCGAACAGGATCACTTCACCCTGCGCTTTCAGCGACTCGCCGGGGCGGGTGCTGATGGCGATGTCCACCACGGTCTTCTCCAGTTCGGCGTCGGCCATCTGGCTGGCGAGGGTGCGCTTCCAGATGAGGTCGTAGAGGCGCTCGGCATCGTTGTCGGCACCGGCGTTGCGCACGCGCATGTCGGCCGGGCGGATGGCCTCGTGGGCCTCCTGCGCACCCTTGCTCTTGGTGGCGAAGCGGCGGGGCTTGCTGTAGCGCTCGCCGTATTGCGCGGCGATCTGCTCGGCCGCGGCGGCGATGGCCTGCTCGCTGAGGTTGACCGAGTCGGTACGCATGTAGGTGATGTGCCCCTGCTCGTACAGGCCCTGGGCGATGCGCATGGTGCGGTCCACCCCGAAGCCCAGCTTGCGGCTGGCCTCCTGCTGCAGCGTGGAAGTGGTGAAGGGCGCGGCGGGCGATCGGCGGCCGGGCTTCTTCTCCACGGCCTGCACGGTGTAGGCGGCGCCGAGGCAGCCCTGCAGGAAGGCCATGGCCTCCGGCTCGGTGGCGAAGCGCGTGGGCAGGTCGGCCTTCACCTGCGCGCCGTTGGCGGTGGTGAACAGCGCGGTGACGCGGAAGGCGCTGGTGCTGTTGAAGTCCAGGATCTCGCGCTCACGCTCCACGATCAGGCGCACCGCCACGCTCTGCACCCGGCCCGCGCTCAGACCGGGCTTCACCTTGCGCCAGAGGATGGGGCTCAGCTCGTAGCCCACCAGGCGGTCCAGCACGCGCCGCGCCTGCTGGGCGTCCACCAGGTGCGTATCGATGGTGCGCGGCTTCTCCATGGCGGCCAGCACGGCCTTCTTGGTGATCTCGTTGAAGGTGATCCGCTTCACCCGGTCGTCGGGCAGCCCCAGCGCTTCCTTCAGGTGCCAGCTGATGGCCTCCCCTTCGCGGTCCTCATCGGTGGCGAGCCACACGGTGCCCGCCTTGTCGGCCTCGCGTTGCAGCTCCTTCAGCCGCGCCTTCTTGTCGTCCGGCACGATGTACACCGGCTCGAACCCGTTGTCCACGTCCACGCTCAGGTCGCGCTCCGGCAGGTCGCGCACATGGCCGTAGCTGCTCAGCACGGTGAACCCGTCGCCGAGGTATTTCTCAATGGTCTTCGCCTTGGCGGGCGACTCCACGATGACCAGGTCGCCTGCGGTGTTCTTCTTCGCCATGTGCCACGTGTTCGGGTGCGTTGCTCAGCCATCCCGTCCACCGGCACGGATCGCTTCCGGCGACAGGAAGGGCGCAAAGAAAAGGGCATCGGCACCGGATCGCCATGGGCCTGCTTCCTATCCTATATGCTTCCCCTATGGGGAAGGAAATTTTCCACCAATGCCATGGCCGATCTTTGTACGACCGATGACGCCCCCCTTCACCCCCGTCCTGCGCCCGCTGCTCTGGTCCATGCTGATCATGGCCGGCTGCGGCCCCAGTGCGGGCCAGCCGCCCGGCGCCACAAGACCCCATGCCATGAGCCAGTACGACCACAACCATAACCCCCACTACTCGCACACGGACACCGCCAAGCTGGACGTGCCCTTGAGCGAGTGGAAGAAGCTGCTCCCGCCGGAACTGTACCACATCGCCTTCGAGCAGGGCACCGAACGCGCCTTCACCGGCAAGTACTGGGATTTCGAGGGCATCGGCACGTATGCCTGCGCGGTGTGCGGCAATGTCCTGTTCCGGGCGGACGCCAAGTTCGCCAGCAGCTGCGGCTGGCCCAGCTTCTTCGAGCCGGTGCGCAAGGAGGCGATCCTGTACCACGACGACCTCTCCTTCGGCATGAAGCGCATCGAGACCACCTGCGGCCGCTGCGGCGCGCACCTGGGCCATGTGTTCGATGACGGCCCGAAGCCGACGGGCCTGCGGTACTGCATCAATAGCGTGAGCTTGGAGTTCATCGGCCGGCCATGACCCGGCAGGCCCTCAGAACGGATACCCGATCGCGATGTTCAGGATGACGTTCCGGTGCCAGCGGTAGGCGGTGCTGCCGAAGGCCCAGCGTTGACCGGCCGGCAGGTCGGGACGGTGCAGGGGTGCCGCCAGATCGAGCCGCACCACGATCACCTCCGGATCGATCCGCAGGCCCAGGCCGGCGTCCACGGCGATCTCTTCCCACATCCGGTCGCGGTGCCATTGCCCGCCCGGCCGCTGCGGGTCATCGTGCCATAGCCACACATTGCCGGCATCGGCGAAGAGCGCGCCCTTGATGATGCCCGAGAAGGTGAACCGGTACTCCAGGTTGGCCTCCAGCTTCAGGTCGCCCACCTGGTCGATCAGCAGGTCCGTGGCCGTGCTGCCCGTGTAGCTGCCGGGTCCCACGCTGCGCGCACGGAAGCCGCGCAGGCTGTTGGTGCCGCCGGCGAAGAACTGCTTCACGTACGGAACGGTGACGCTGTTGCCGTGGGCGTACGCGGCATGCACCAGCAGGCGCGTCACCACTTGGGCGCCCCGGCGGCCCACGGCGTGGTAGGTGCGCAGTTCGGGCCGGAAGCGCACGTACTGCGCGAACCGCTGGCCGAAGATGGTATGGCCTTCCGCCGGGCGCGCACCGAAGAGCGCCTGCGACACCGCCGAGACGAGGTGGCCGCCCTCGTCGGCGCCCAGCGTGTACGTGGCCCAGTGGCGCTGGTCGGTGCGACGGCGGGTGCTGTGCGTGTAGGTGTAGCCCAGGCCGATGATGAACTGCTCCTCGAAGCTGCGGCGCATCGTGGGGTTGTCCACCAGGAACTGCTCGAACTCCGGCGACCGGTAGTAGAGGCTGTTGTAGCTCACCTCCAACACGCGCAGGTCGTGCCACGTGCGCCGGTCGCCGCGCCAGAGGTAGCCCATGCCGGCGTTGGCGGATTCCAGCCCGTACAGCCCCACCCGGCGGAAGAGCCCGTAGCCCAGGTCGAAGGTGGTGGCCGGTGCGTGCTGGCGGGCGGTGCGCAGGAAGGGCAGCAGCACCATGCGTGGGATGCGCAAGCCGGCCTTGGCGCTGATCTCGTACGCGTGCGTGCCCTTGGCCGGGCCGGCGACCTGCGTCTCGAAGCGCGTGCTCACGTCCACGGTCAATTGCTCCGCCCCGCGGAACACGTCGCGGTCGCGGAAGCCCGCCTTCAGGCCGGGCCCGGTGAAGTTGTTGCTCTTGCTGATGGCGTTGAGCTCGCTGAAGAGGGAGAAGCGCTCCTGCGGCGCCAGCAGCACGTCCGCATCGATCGTGCCGGCGCGCGTGCTGTCGTCCGTGTACTGCACGGACACGCTGCGGAACACGCCGTAGCTGGCGAGGTAGCTGCGGGTGGCCTCGCTGCGGCGTTGGGAATAGGTGCGGCCCGGCTGGATGAACACCCCGCGCGTGATGGTGCGCGGCCGGTACATGTTGAGGTGGTTCACGTAGGTCACGCTGTCCACCACGGTGGTGTCCGATGGCGGCAGCAGCGCATCGTGGTCGCCGTGCACGGTGACGCGGCCCACGGTGTACCGCATGCGTTTTTCCGGCGTGGTGGCGGGCTTCACGCGCAAATGCAGATGCACGGCATGCCGCCCCCCGGCGGTATCGGCCTGCCACACCAGGTCGTCGGCCCGCAGGCGGTACCACCCGCGCTCGCGCAGCCGATCGGCCATGCGTTCGCGTTCTTCGGTGAGGCGGCCCAAGTGGTAGGGCATGCCCGGTCCGATCGCGGCGCCGCGCCCGGGGTCGGCCAGTGCGCTGTCCAGGCCCGCAGCGGTGTTGTCGCCGTATTGCACGTCGGCGATCCGGTGTACCGGCCCGGGGGCCACGGTCCAGGTGACGCGCGCGGTGCGCCCCTTGTGGCGCACGGAGTACGACGAGGCGGCGCTGAAGTGGCCGCGGTTCTGCATGCGGTTCACCAGCGCACGGTCCACGTCGTCCAGGGGCACATCGTGCAGGTACACCGGCGGCGACCCGATCTTGTACTTGAGCAGGTTGCGCAGGCCCTTGGGCCGTTCGGGCTCGCGCACCATGTTGTGCAGGGCCACGGTGGGCCGCATGCCCAGCAGGCTGTTGTTGGGCACCGGGGTCACCACGCCCTCCAGTTCGCGCAGGGCCTCGGCGGCCTCCTCCTCCGGGGGCGCGGTCCACTTCACCGCATACCCGGCGAAGAGCGGCTTCTCCACGGTGGCATGCTCCAGGCCGGTGCAGGCCGGCAGGCACGGCAGCAGCCACACGGCCCACCACGGGGCCCGCATCGTAGGGTGCATGGTCTTGCGCACGCTCATTCCTCCTCGGCTTCGTCGGCCTTCGCCCGGGCACGGGCCTCTTCGCGTTTGCGCTCCCGGTCCCGCGCGTTCTCCTCGAAATCGCGGGTGAGCATGATCGCCACCCCGTTGTTGATGATCTCACCGTCGTACAGGTCGAAGGCGTTCTCGTGGAACACGCGCAGGCGCAACCGGCCGTCCTCGGTGAGGGCGTAGGTCACCGCATACTGCGCGGCGCGGGTGCTGCTCACGTTGCTCACGCCATGGTCGCGCTCGTCCACGCCCAACGACCCGCCGGCCTCGATGGTGATCCGGTCGTTGAGGATCCGCTGGCTCACCTTGTAGTCCACCGCGGTGCGTTGGTAGGTCTCGCCGCCGGCGGTCTGGTCGTAGGTGTTCACCCCGAGCTGGATGTCCATGCCCTTGACCACCTGGCCGGTGACGCGGTTGAGTTGCTCGGTGAGCAGGGCGTTCACCGAGTTGCGCGCGGCGGTGGTGGCGAGATGGCCGCTGGGTGCGCCGCCGTTCTCCTCGTCCTGGATGAAGCTGTTGAGCACCAGCAGGCCGAACACCTGGCGGTTGAGCTCCTCCTCGTTGGCCGGCTGCGCCAGTTGGTCCAGGCGGGCGCTCACTTGGGGGAAGCTGTTGCGGGAGAGGCGGTCCAGGTCCAGGCCGAAGCCGATCTCCGGGGCGTTGACCGTTTCGCGCACATGGATCAGCACCTCGAAGGGCAGGCGGGCCTGCAGGCGGTTGCGCTCGCTCTCGGAGATGCCGCCGCCGGCGTTGGCCACCAGCGGGTAGGGCGCCGTTTCGGAACGGTACCGGGCCTGCACGTCCATGCGGCCGCCCAGCGGGTCGCCGTCCCAGGTCACCGTGCCGCCGGGCACCAGGTCGAAGCGTTTCTTCACCAGGCCGTAGAACTCCAGGGTGTACCCGCCCTCGGCCACGGTGAAGGGGCCCTTCAGGAAGATCTCGCCGTTGGGCGCGTACCGGAACTCCAGGTCGGCCTCGCCGCTGAAGGTGGCCTGGTCGCCGGTGGTGGGATCGAGCACCACGGCGAAGCGGGCGCGCTTGTCCAACGCCACGCGCAGGTCCAGCGCCACACCGGGCAGCCGTGCGGCGATCGAATCGCGCAGCACCTCGCTGTCCGTGCGCAGGGCCAGGGTATCGGCGCCGTTGCGCTCCACGAACTCCACGATGCCCTCGTGCTCGATGAGCTCCACCCGGCTGCCGGGCAGCACCACGCTCAGGGCGGTGCCCTCCAGGATGCCCAGCCGACCGGCCACTTCCGGCGATGTGGCGGTGCCGCCGATGCGCAGGTCCATGCGTGCGAAGAGGTCGCCGAAGAACATGTCGTTCTGCTCGATGGTGCTGCCCACCAGCTGGAAGCGCTCGGTGCGCAGGCGCAGGTCCAGTGCGGGCGGGCCCGGCACGTCCATGCGCACACGGCCGTCCAGCCGGAAGCGGTTCCCGGCGCTGTCCAGCAGGGTGACCTGGTCCAGCCGCAGGCCCTGCTCGTCCAGCACGATGCGTTCGTCCGGCAGGCGGTACGTCGCGCCGGTGAGCATCACGCCGATGCCCGCGTCATGGAACACGAGCTCTCCCGTGGCCCGGCTCTCGTCGCCGTGCTGCCGGTAGCGCAGCGCACCGTCCATGCCGCCTTCCAGCGCGAAGAGGTGCGCGCTCACGAAGGGCTTCAGGAAGCTCAGGTCACCGAAGTCCAGCTCGGCATCGGCGGCGATCATCGGTGCCTTCCCCCCGAAGCGCGCATCGGCCGATGCCTCCAGGCGGTTGCGCTCATGCGCCAGGCGCAGCTCGGCGGTGTAGCGGTCGGCCTCGCGCTCGCTGGCGCGCAGGTGCAGGTCGCCGAGTTCCACGCCGCGGGCATGCAGGGCATCGATGGTGAGCCCGGCCTCCAGGCGCCCCTGTTCCACGAAGGGCAGGCTCACCGTGCCGTGCAGGGTGCCGGCCACCAGGGGCACGCTGTCGCGCGCGCCCACGATCTCGGTGATGTTGGCCAGGTCGAAGCGGTCGAACTCGATGTGGTTGCGGCGCTGGCCGGTGCGCAGGGCCATGCGTTGCGCGCCGCTGCTCAGCTCGAAATGTTCCGCACGCAGGCCCTCCGGCGCCAGGTACAGGGCATTGTCCGGGTGGGCGGTCCACGGTTTGAAGTGCAGCACGAAGGTCTCGTCCATGCGCACCACGGGCACGCCGTCCTGCCGCTGCACGGTGGCGCCGATGCGGTACTCCTCACGCGCGCCCTCCATGGCGGTGAGGAGCAGTTGCGATCCCCGATCGCCGGTGGCAACGGCCAGGGCCACGTTCTCCAAGTGGATGGAGTCGCGCTCCACCCGGTCCAGCGCCACGCGCCCGTCCAGCCGATCGCCTTCGGCCTGCATGCCCACGCGCAACCCGCGCACGTCCACGCCGGCGTATGTGAGCACGGGCAGGTCCACGTCCAACCGCATGCGGTCGGTGTCGCTGTCGTAGCTGCCGGCGAAGCGTTCCAGCTCGATGGCCTCCAGCTCGGGGAGCACCAGCTCGGTGAGCCAATCGGTGCGCGGCAGGGTGATGGCCATTTCCATGCGGCGGCCGGGCACGGGAACGAAGGCATCATCGGGCCGGAAGAAGCTCTGGACCTTGGCCTGCACGCGCGGCATCAGGCTGTCCACCCCGAAGGTGCTGTGGTAGTTGAAGGTCACGGCGTCGGTGTCCAGTTCCACCGCGGTGGAGTCGGCGTTGACCAGGCCGGCCAGGGCGAAGTGCGCGAAGGGGAAATTGCGCGTGCCGTTGGACAGGGCCACGCTGTCACCGTCGATCCGCAGGCGGCCGGCGCCGTCGCGGGTGGCTGCGAAGGTGCCGTGCCAGCGGCCCTGCACGTTGAGCGGCCGGTCCAGCAGGCCCAGCTCCTGCAAGTGCAGCCGGTCCACCCGCAGGTGCAGGCGCATGCCGATGCTGTCCCCCGCATGCGGCCAGCGACCGTCGGCGGTGAGCGACAGGTGCGCCGGATCGGCCTCGGCACCCACGGTCACATGGACCGAATCATCGGTGGCCCGGGCGCTCAGGCGCAGGCTCGACAGGTCGTTGCCGTTGATGGTGAGCACCCGGGGCGTGACGGTGAGCAGGCCGTTGCGGCGGTCGGTATTGAGGCGTTCGCCGCTCGCCACGATGTGCAGGTCCACCGGTGCGAAGGCCGTGTCGCCGGTGAGGGCCGCCACCTGCACGCGCCTCGTGGTGATGTCCAGGTCCACGTCATCGGGCATCGCGCCGCTCCATCGGGCCACCATGGCGTGCCCGTTCACCGTGCCCAGGTCGCTGTCCACATCGAACCGGGTCCGCCACGCACCACCGTCGCTGCGCACATCGGCCCGTGCGTGCAGCCGCCCGGGCAGGGTCTGTTCCGCCGGCACGAAGGCGCGCACCACTTGCCGCATGCCCGCGCCCATGGTGAGTTCCTCCAGGACCAGATGCATGTCGTTGCGCGGCCATTGCGCCAGGTCATGCACGTGGCCGTGGAGGTGTACGCGGCTGCCTTGGTCACCGGCGAGCAACAACCGCAACGTGTCCACCTGGCGCATGGTACCCGCCAGCCGCAGCCGGGTGGCCCATGTTTCATCGGCGGCCAAAGTGGCGGGCAGGGCCGTGCCGACCTGCGCCAAGAGCGGCATCAGGCGGTCCATGCGCAGGTCGGTGCGCAGGTCCACCTGCACCGGCACATCGTCCGGTGCGCGCCACGCGGTGGACAGGTCGCCGGGGCGGGCATGCACCTCGAGATCCACGGCATTGCCCATGGCCTGCACCCGGCCGTTGGTGATGGCGAGGGCGGCGGGCTCGGCGCCGACCACCCCACGGACCTGCACCGCCACCGCATCGGGACCGCCGTGCGCCTGCAACCGGTCCAGTTCCATGGCGATGCGCGCGTTGTTCACGGCCACGTTGCGCGCATCCACGGCGATATCGGTGAGCACGAGGTGGGCCGGGTCGAAGAGGCGGGCCGGCCCGGCGATGCGGTCGCTGTGCAGGGCGATCCCGCTGTCCGCCACCCGCAACCGCGCGATGGCCAGGTCCCGGTCCTGCGTCCAGAACCGGAAGCCGTCGTCCCGGCCCAGCCAGGGCGGTGGCCCCACGATGGTGTCCGGCGCGATCGCAACGGCGGTGGTGAGGCTGCCGAAGTGCATTCCGGAAAGGGCCAGCTCGTCCAAGGCGAAGCGCTGCCGCTCCGTGTCGATCCCGTCCGCGAGCAGGAGAGCCTTGTCCACGGCGAGCCACAGGCTGTCGCCGGTGTCCACGGTGGCCATGGTGAAGGCCGCTTGTGCCAGGTCCATCCGCCGGAAACGCACGTCCAGCCCGGCCAACGGGTTCTCCAAATGGGGGTAGGTGGAAGGCTCGGGCGGGCGGCTGGTGGTGCGCAGGTGCACACGGGCGTCGCGCAGCCGCACCTCATCGGCATGGAAGGCCATGGTGCCGGGATCGAAGCGATCGAAGCGCACGGTGAATTCGCCGAGGCGCACGTCCATCCGCATGCCGGCGGGTCCCAGGTGCATGGTGTGATGGATGCCGTGCAGTCCCACGCGCCCGATCGCAAATTCCATCCCACCGCTTTCATCCGCCGGCGCGGCCGTGGTGTCCTCACCGGTGAAGGCCGCCACGATGAAGTCGAAGTTGAACACGCTGTCCGGTCCCTGGTGGATGTGCGTGCGCACATCGCGCAGTTCCACGGGATCGAGCAGGATGCGCTTCCGCAGCAGCGCCCGCAGGCCCACCCGCGCGCTGATCTCCCCGGCATGGAGCAGGGTGTCGCCCTGTTGATCGGCCACGTACAGCCCCTTCAACCTTACCCCCAGCGGAAACCGCAAGTGCAGGCGTTCCAGCTCAACGGTGGTGCCGGTGCGGCCGGCCACGAACCCGACCAATGCGCCACGCACCTGATGCTGCACCGGCGGCAGGTAGAGCAGCAGCAAGGCCGTGAGCACCAGCACGAAAGGCAGGGCGAGCAGGGCCACGAACAAGCGCAATGGCCACCGGCGCCGTCGGGGGCGGCGCGGTGAGGGCGTGGCCCCCTCGGTATAGGCGGGCGGGGTGGTCAACCCCCAAAGCTACGGGGGGACCGGGCTGCGGGCCGAGGCCTGCCAACCTGGCAGCCGATCCCGCTGCTTGGTATCTTTGCCCTCCTTTACCATTCATCCCGTGCAGAAGAAGGTCTACATCGAGAGCTACGGCTGCCAGATGAACGTGAGCGACAGCGAGGTCGTGGCGAGCATCCTGGCCAAGGACGGCTACGCACCGGTGTCCACCGCCGAGGAAGCGGACCTGGTGCTGTTGAACACGTGCAGCATCCGGGAGAAGGCCGAGTACACCGTGATGCAGCGGATCAACGAGATGAACCGCTTGAAGGCCGCCAACAAGGACCTGAAGGTGGGCGTGCTGGGCTGCATGGCCGAGCGGATGAAGGAGAACCTGCTGGTGGAGAAGAAGGTGGTGGACCTGGTGGTGGGCCCTGACGCCTACCGCAGCCTGCCCGGGCTGCTGGAACAGGTGGGCAGTGGCCAGAAGGCGGTGAACGTGCTGCTGAGCCGGGAGGAGACCTACGGCGAGATCGAGCCGGTGCGCCTGAACACCAACGGGGTGACGGCCTTCGTCACCATCATGCGGGGTTGCGACAACATGTGCGCCTTCTGCGTGGTGCCGTTCACTCGTGGCCGCGAGCGCAGCCGCGACGCCGCGAGCATCGTGCGGGAGTGCGAGCAATTGGTAGCGCAGGGCTATGGGGAAGTGACGTTGCTGGGGCAGAACGTGGATTCGTACAAATGGCGGCCCACCCCCACGGTCGCCGACGCCGGTATCGTGGATTTCGCCGACCTGCTGGAAAGGGTGGCCATCGCCTGCCCCACCCTGCGCATCCGGTACAGCACCAGCCACCCCAAGGACATGACCGACAAGGTGCTGGCGGTGATGGCCCGGTACCCCAACATCTGCAAGTACATCCACCTGCCCGTGCAGAGCGGCAGCAGCGATGTGCTCAAGCGCATGAACCGCGGCTACGACCGGGCCTGGTACCTGGAGCGGGTGGCGGCGATCCGACGCCACATGCCCGACTGCGCCATCAGCACCGACATCATCGCCGGCTACTGCGCCGAGACCGAGGACGATCACCGGCAGACGTTGGACCTGATCGAGCAGGTGGGCTATGACATGGCCTTCATGTTCAAGTACAGCGAACGCCCCAAGACCTTGGCGGCTCGGAAATACCCGGACGATGTGCCCGAGGAGGTGAAGAGCCGCCGCCTGCAGGAGATCATCGCCCTGCAAAAGACCAAGAGCGGCGAGCGCATGGCCGGCTACGTGGGGCAGGTACACGAGGTGTTGATCGAGGGCGTGAGCAAGCGCAGCGCCGATCACATGTACGGCCGCAATACCCAGAACGCGGTGGTGATCGTGCCCAGGGTGGTCACCCCCGCAGAACGGCCGGGTTCCGCACCCGTAGCGTCGACCCTCCGGGTCGACCAAGGTGTGCGAAGGACCGGGATGGAAATACGCCCCGGCACCACGGTCCGCGCCCGCATCATCAGCGCCACCCGCGGCAGCCTGCAGGGCGAGGTGCTGGAGGCGGTCAACCCCACCAACGCATCGGCATGAACGTACAGGCCATCAAGCAGCGCTTCAGCATCAACGGCGCCTCACCGCTG
>JAVFAQ010000011.1:0-20076 GCA_034002325.1 Flavobacteriales bacterium
GAGATCACCATCAACTACCGGTATGCCTACGCGCGGCGCAACAGCAGCAGCAACGACCGGCTGCGCGTGTTCGTGAGCAACAACTGCGGGGAGAACTGGTCCTTGCGCCAGATGCTCACCGGGGGCAACCTGCTGAACACCGTGGGTGCGCCCATCAGCGGCGGCTTCGTGCCCACCGCGGACCAATGGGCGGAGGCCACGGCCACGGCGCAGGGTTCGTTCTTCGTGAGCGATTTCCGGTTCAAGTTCGAGTTCGAGAGCGACGGGGGCAACCACTTGTACCTGGACCACATCAACCTGAACGGCGGCGCGGTGGGCGTGGAAGAGCTGCTGGCGGCGGGCGATGGCCTGGCCGTATGGCCCAACCCGGCCAGCGGCACGGCCGAAGTGGTGTTCGCCCTGGCCCATGGCGGCGCGGCGCAGGTGGAAGTGCTGGACCTGGCCGGGCGCCGGCTGGCCACCGTGCATGCCGGGCCGTTGGTGGCCGGTGAGCACCGCCTGCCGCTGAACACCGCGAACCTGGCCCAGGGCCTGTACCTGCTCACCGTGCGGCAGGGCGACCGGGCCCGCACGGTGCGCTTCGTGGTGGATTGACCCCCCGGCCGCACGCACATGACCCCAATGAACCCCGCACCAATGCGTCTCCGACATCTGTTCACCCTGCTCCCGGCCCTGCTGCTGGGGCTGCCCATGGCCGGCCAGACCGGTACCCCCGTACCGTGCCTCAACAACGACCCCGGGCTGCTGGAGCAGCTGCACGGCAACGACCCCGAGCAACTGGCGCGCATGGCCCAGGCCGAGGCCGAGCTCGAGGCCCATACCGCCGAGTTCGTCCAGCACTTCCAGCCCGGCGAGCGCGAGCCGTACATCATCAGCGTGGTCTTCCACATCATCCACATGGGCGGCCCGGAGAACGTGCTGGACGAGCAGCTGTACGATGCCATCCGCATCCTGAACGAGGACTTCAACAAGGAGAACCCCGACTGGCAGAACGTGCAGCCGGCCTTCCTGGACCTGGTGGCCGACGTGGGCGTGGAGTTCCGCCTGGCCCGCAAGGACCCGCAGGGCAACTGCACCAATGGCATCACCCGCACCCAGAGCCTGTTGACCTACCAAGGCGACTATGAGATGGTGGACCTGATCAACTGGCCCCGCCACCGGTACATGAACGTGTGGGTGGCCGCCAGCGCGAACGGGGCCGCGGGCTATACCAATTACCCCGGCGCGTTGCACAATTTCCCGGACCAGGACGGGATCGTGATCCTGCACAACTACGTGGGCAGCATCGGCACCAGCTCGCCGGGCACTTCCCGGGTGCTCACCCATGAAGTGGGCCATTGGCTGAACCTGCGCCATGCCTGGGGCAACAGCAACAACCCCGGGCTGCCCTCCAACTGCAACCAGGACGACCAGGTGGCCGATACGCCCAACACCATGGGCTGGACGGCCTGCCTGCTGTCGGGGTCCACCTGCGATGAGACCCAGGACAACGTGGAGAACTACATGGAGTACTCCTACTGCTGCAAGATGTTCACCAACGGGCAGGGGGTCCGCATGCTGGCCGCGCTAAACTCGGGCACCGCCCAGCGCAACCAGCTCTGGCAGCCCGCCACCCTGGCCCAGACCGGCGTGCTCGAAGAGGGCGTGCTGTGCGAGGTGTCCTACCATAGCTCCCGCCGGGAGATCTGCGCCGGGGAGAGCGTGCAGTACGTGGACCAGAGCTTCAACGCGGTAACCGCCCGCACCTGGGACTTCCCCGGCGGCGAGCCCGCGACGTCCACCGAGCAATACCCCGTGGTGACCTACCTGGTGCCGGGCGTGTACCCCATGACCCTGGCGGTGAGCGATGGCACGGACACCCTGGTGCAGCATGTGGAGGAGTACGTGACCGTGCTCCCCAGCCCCGGTGCCGATGCGCCCTTCCACGAGGGCTTCGAGGTGGCCGACCTGGCCGGCACGCCCTGGACCATCGTGAACCCGAACAACGACAACACCTGGCAGCTCACCGGGGCGGCGGCCTACACCGGCGAGAAGAGCGTGCGCATCCTGAACACCTCGGGCATGGCCGGCCGCCAGGACGAACTGGTGTACAGCACGGTGGACATGTCCGCGATGGACCCCCTGCGGCTGAGCTTCAAGTACGCCTACGCCCGGCGCAACGTCGCGAGCGACGACCGGCTGCGGGTGTACGTGAGCAACAACTGCGGGGCGACCTGGAGCATGCGCAAGCAATTGCGCGGGCAGGTGGACCTGAACACGGTCGGCGCGCCACAGGGCGGCAGCTTCGTGCCCGGCGCCGGGCAGTGGGCCGAGTGCGTGATCACCAACATCAGCTCGGCCTACCAGGTGGAGAACATGCGGGTGAAGTTCGAGTTCGAGAGCGACGGGGGGAACAACCTGTACCTGGACGACATCAACCTGTACTCGGACAGCCCGTTGGGGACGACCGGGCCGCAGGGGGCGGGCGCGATCGGCCTCACGGTGGTGCCCAGCCCCGCCGGTGAGCAGGGCCAGGCGTGGCTCTCCATGCAGCGGCCCGGCCCGCTGGCCATCGACCTGCTGGACCTTACCGGCCGCACCGTGGCCCGCGTGTACAGCGGCGTACGGCCCGCCGGCACGCACCGGATCGACCTGCCCCTGCACGGGGTCGCCGCCGGGGCCTACCTGCTGCGCGCCACCACCGCGCCCGGCACCGAAATGGTGCGCTTCATCAAGGAATGACCACCACGGCCAAAGAGAAAGCCCCGTCCTTGCGGCGGGGCTTTCTCTTTGGTTGGCCGACCAGGGCTCGAACCTGGACTCTTCTGAACCAAAATCAGACGTGTTGCCAGTTACACCATCGGCCAGCGATCCGGCGTTTTCCCGGAAGCGGGGCCAAATGTAAGAACTTCCGTTTCTTCCGGATGCGCCCGTGCCAGGGCTATCGCGTGTGTACACATCTCGGACGGCGCATGTGCCGATGCCGGGCTGAAGGTCCGACACATACCAGCCCATGGCAGGCGCCATGGGTTCGGGAACGCGCGCGTCTGTGGCGGGCAGGGGCACGGAGAACGCAGAGGAATACGCCTTCACCCCGCCGGCCGCTCCTTGGCCAGCCGGCTGTGGCGGTAGCCGTAGGCGAAATAGCAGGCCAGGCCGATCGCCAGCCAGATGCTGAACCAGGTCCAGTTGCTCACTTCCATGCCCGTGAGCAGCCAGCAGCACGAGAGCAGGCCCAGCACGGGGATCATGGACCATTGCTTGATGTGGGCAAGCACGGCCACGGCCAGGGCCACGGCCCAGAAGACCAGCTCGGGCACCTGCTGCGCGGAGCGTTCGCCGCCGAGCAGGCCGGGGAAGTAGCCCGGCAGCACGATCAGCAGCAGCACCACCGTGCCCAGCAGCATGGCGGGCGCGGTCCAGCGCGCGTTGATGTAGGGCAGGTGGAAGCCCCCGGGGGTGCGCTCGCGGCGGGGCAGCATCAGCACGCCCCCGCACACCAGCACGAAGGCGAACAGGGTGCCGATGCTGGTGAAGTCCAGGATGAAGCTCTCATCGGTGAAGAAGATGGGCACGCCCACCACCAGGCCGGTGACGATGGTGCTGAAGCCCGGGGTGCGGTGGCGCGGATGGATGCGGGCGAAGCGCGGGGGCAGCAGGCCGTCGCGGCTCATGCTCATCCAGATCCGCGGTTGCCCCATCTGGAACACCAGCAGCACGCTGGTCATGGCCACCACCGCGCCGATGCTCACCACGTACAGCATCCACTTCACGCCCTTGATGGCGAACACCTCGGCCAGCGGGTCGGAGACGTTCAATTGCGACCAGGGCACCATGCCGGTGAGCACCAGGGCCAGGATGATGTAGACCGTGGTGCAGATCACCAACGACCCGATCATGCCGCGCGGCAGGTCGCGCTGCGGGTCGCGGCTCTCCTCGGCCAGGGTGCTCACGGCATCGAAGCCGATGTAGGCGAAGAACACCGCGCTCACCCCGGCCATCACCCCGCCGAAGCCGTTGGGCATGAAGGGGGTCCAGTTGTCGATGTCCACGTGGAAGGCGCCCACCGCCACCACCAGGGCGATGATCGCGAGCTTCACGATCACCATGGCGTTGCTGGCGTTGCGGCTCTCCTTCACGCCGCGGTACACCAGGGCGGTGATCAGCACGTTGATCGCCACGGCGGGCAGGTCGAAGATGATGCGCAGCCCGCCCACCATGGGGGCGCCCGTCCATGCCGCGAGGCCCTCGCCGGCGGTGCCCGCGGCCGCGGCCCGGCCGGCGCTGCGGTAATTGATGGTGAGCCATTCCGGCAGGTGCAGGCCGAAGCCCTCGAGCAGGTTGGTGAAGTAGCCGCTCCAGCTGAAGGCCACGTAGATGTTGCCGATGCTGTACTCCATCAGCAGGGCCCAGCCGATGACCCAGGCGAAGAGCTCGCCGAAGCTGACGTAGGCATACGTGTACGCGCTGCCGCTGGCGGGCACGCGCGCGGCGAACTCGGCATAGCACAGCGCGGTGAAGCCGCAGGCCACCCCGCACATGGCGAAGAGCAAGGTGACGCCGGGGCCGCCCTTGAAGCAGGCCTCGCCCATGCTGCTGAAGCTGCCCGCACCGATGATGGCCGCGATGCCGAAGAAGGTGAGGTCGCGCGCGCTCAGGTGCCGCCCCAGGGTGTGCCCGCCGTGGACCTGCCCCTCGGCGGCCGTGCCCGGCCCGATGGGCTTCTTGCGGAAAAGTTGCTTCATGCTTCCGGCCGGGGGGCAATGTAAGCGGATGCGCGGATTACCTTGCTGCCCGACCCATGGCCCCGGGGAAGAAGATCTTCATCGTGGACGATGACATGATGCTGGCCACCATGCTGGCGGACCATCTGCGCGCGACCACCCCGCACCAGGTGTCGGTGTTCCGCACGGGCGAGGAGTGCCTGGCGCAGCTGCACCACGGCCCGGACCTGGTGGTGCTGGACTACCACCTGAACAATGAGGTGCGCGATGCGGCCGATGGCGCGCGGATCCTGGAGCGGATCAAGCAGCTGGACCGGCACGTGCAGGTGATCATGCTCAGCGGCCAGGACCGGTACGGCGTGGCGCTGGGCACGGTGCAGAAGGGCGCCGCGCATTACGTGATCAAGGGCAAGGGCCAGTTCGAGGAGATCGGCCGGATCGTGAAGGGGATGCTGGGCTGAGCGCTCAGGACGCGGGGCGTGAAGGCGAAGGCGGGGGCTGTTGTCAGTTGTCGGTTGTCAGTTTTCAGGCTGGCGTCACTGGCCACTGACAACGGAGAACTGACAACGGTGTCCTTCACCAACGCGTACGTGGCCGCGCTGATGTTCACCCGCCCCACCTCGCCGGCGGATCCCATGCGGCTGGCGGTGTTCACCGTGTCGCCCCGGATGTCGTACTGGAATTTCTTCACGCCCACGATGGCGGCGGACGAGCGTGTAAGTTTGGAACACCGGGACGATGAACCCATGCGTTGCCCGGGGACAACATGAACGCGCGCGTGTACATACCCCATAGCCTGGCTCCGCTGGTACACCTGATCTGGGAGCAGCGCAGCGAGGGGCCCATGGGCTGGAAGATCCTGCCAAGCGGCCGCGTGGAACTGATCTTCAACCTCGGGCCGAGCATGTCGGACCTGGAGGGCCGACGGGTCGGGAACGCTTTCAATCCGACCGAGCACTTCTGCTTCCTGTCCGGGCTGCACACGCGGCCGCTGGTGATGCGCTTTCCGCGCTTCCATGTGATGGGCGTGCAGATGGATCCGCCGGCGGTGAAGGCGCTCTTCGGCATCCCGTGCGTGGAAGTGCGCGACTGGGCCGTTCACGGCGAGGAGATCCTGGAGGAGGTGAACGCGATCGAGGACCGTCTGCGCGGCGCCGGCGATTTCCAGGAAAAGGCCATCTGGGTGGAACAATTCCTGTACGGGCTACTGTGCCGTTCCGCGACCGTGGGAACCGCCTTGCGCTTCAGGGAAGTCGCTTCGCGATCGAGCGAGAAGTACGTGGATGGATCGGCGTTCCGTATCGATCATGAGCTGGGTTGTTCCCGCATGCATGCGCATCGCGTGTTCAACGAATGGCTCGGGCTGCCACCCGGCGAGTTCTTCCGCCTGGCGCGATTCGTGCGCACCGTGGCGGCCATGCATGCGTCCGAAGAGAGCTTCACCTCCCTCGCGCACCGGTTCGGTTACCACGACCAGGCCCATTTCAACCATCACTTCCAGCGTTTCGCTGACATGAGCCCGGGTGCTTACCGGACCGATCGATGGGTGCTGCCCGGTCAGTTGCCCGTTTGATGTTACACCGGTACAAGCGGCGCTGGTGGCGACCTGATAGGTTTGCCGCCAGATACCCCGGTCATGAACACCAACATGAATGCGCTTGCGCACATGAACCCGCGCGTTGCGGGTGCCATGACGATCATCGGAGCACTGACCATGATCGCCGGCGCGATCACCTGGGGCGCGAGCGGCGCCGATCTGGATGCCGCGCTCACCGGCGGCGGTATCGGTGACTATCTCCTGAAGGCGCATGCGACCGAGGACATGCTTCGGATCAATATCACGCTCTGGACGATCGGCGTGCTGATCATGTGCGCAGGTGGCGTGCAGTTGGCGCTGATGGGCCGCTCGCGGCCGCAGCCTGCGGGTGTGGCCTTCTTCGCCTTCGCGATCGGCGCGGGCTCGGCCATCGTCTTCTTCCCGATGTGGATGGGCATCGTCATCGGACTCGCCCCGGCGCATGCGGATGGTGCGGATCATTCAGCCGTCGCGATCGCGATAGGGCAGGGGGCCACCATCGCTGATTGGATCGCCACCACGATGATCCTCTCGGTGGGCACCGTGTGCGTGGCACAGGCGGGCAAGGGGATCTGGGTGCCGCGCTGGCTGGTCACCTGGTCGTACGTCGCCATCGTGACGGGTGTGCTCACGACCGTCGGGCTGCTCGTGGGCCAGCGCAGCACCTATGCCATGCTGGACGTGCCGGTCGGGCTGGGCTGGATGATCGCTGCTGGGATCGTGGCCCTGCGCTTGAAGCCCAGGTAGCGCCAAAGGACGCCTCACGCCGGTTCCACGAAGTACATTTCCATTGCGCCCTTGCCCTTGGCCTGCACCAGGCCGCGGGGCGTGAAGGTGAAGGCGGGGACCGTTGCCAGTTGTTGGTCGTCGGTTGTCAGGGTGTCACTGGCAATTGACAACGGAGCACTGAGAACCGTGTCTTTCACCAACGCGTACGTGGCCGCGCTGATGTTCACCCGCCCCACCTCGCCGGCGGATTCCATGCGGCTGGCGGTGTTCACCGTGTCGCCCCAGATGTCGTACTGGAACTTCCTCACCCCCACGATGCCCGCCACCACCGGGCCGGTATGGATGCCCACGCGCATCTCGAAGGCCGGCTTGCCCCGGGCCTTGCGCCCCGCCGTGTAGGTGCGCATGAAGGCCTGCATCTCCAGGGCGGCCAGCACCGTGCCCCGCGCGCTGTCCGCCGAGGGGATGGGCATGCCGCCGGCCGCCATGTACGCATCGCCGATGGTCTTGATCTTCTCCACGCCGCGCCGCGCCAATATCCCGTCGAAGGCCCGGAAGCAGGTGTTGATCTCCGCCACGAGCTCTTGCGCGCTGAGCTGTTCGCTCAGTTGCGTGAAGCCCTTGAAGTCGCTGAACAGCACGGTTGCCTGCTCGATCTGGCGGGCCTCGGAGGCGCCCTTCTCCTTGAGCTCGGTGGCGATCTCCTCGGGCAGGATGTTGAGCAGCAGCTCCTCGCTGCGGTCGCGTTCCTTCTTGATGCGGTCGCGCTGGCGGAAGACCGTGGCGGTGAAGAGCAGCAGGGCGAGGCCGGCGATCAGGGAGATGTTGCGCTGGCTGCGCTGGCGGCCCAGCTCGGCGTGGTGCCGCTCGGCCTTGCGCAGGTCCTGCTCGGCGCGCAGCAGGCTGTCCGTGCGGGCCTGGCGTTCCATCTGGGTGCGGAGCATGGAGGCCGCGAGCAGGGCCGATGCCTTGCTGCCCGTGGCGCTGTCGCGCAGCGCGATGTAGCGGGTGAAATGATCATAGGCCGCCGCCCTGTTGCCCGATGCGGCATGGGCCCGATGCAGCTCCCCCAGGTTGTCCTGGAGCTCCTTGAGCAAGCGGCCGCGCTCACTGACCGCCACCCCTTGCTCGGCGAGGGCCACGGCTTTTTCATGGTCCCCCGCGGCGAGGTGCGCCTTCGAGAGGCGGCTCAGGGTCCAGGCCTGGAAGATGACGTTCCGGTCCGCCTTGAACCGGGCGAGGGCGGTGTTGAAGTGCCCGATGGCCGCCCGGGGGGCACCTTCCGCCAGGGCCAGTTCACCGCGGTCCAGCTCCACATAGGCCGGGTTCAGACCGGCGCTGTCCCCCAGCGCCTTCATCTTTTGCAGATAGTGCTTCGCATCACCGATATCGCCGAGTTGCAGGTTCGTTTCCACGAGCGCCCCCAGGGTCCAGAAGCGATCGAACGTGTTTTGCGGCAGGTCCAGCACCGCTTCGTAGTGTACCCGGGCCTGGGCAAGGTCCTCCAGCTGCCCGTACGCGGTGCCGATGTCCTGTTGCAGTTTGGCTTCCAATTCCGGGTAGGGAAGGCGTGCGGTGATGCGCAGCGCCCGCTCGTACTGCACGATCGCGCCCGTCACATTGTTGCGCACCAGTTCCGCCCGGCCCTGGACGGAATGGGCCACGGCGAGCGTGCGTTCATGCGGCCCGCCCTCCAGCAGGCCCACCGCCCGGTCCAGCACGCTGAGGGCCGCACCGATGTCCGGTTGCCGGATGAGGAAGTGGGCCCGGGCGATACCGGCCAGGGCACGTTGGTGCGGGGTACGGGCCTCCTGCTCAATGGGCCACAGTTCCGTGGGCGCGGTCACCAATTGGTACTGCTGGCTGTCCGCCTTGAGCACGGCCACCAGGGAATCCACGACGCGCAAGGGATCCTGCTGCGCATGCATCGTTCCGCCCCACGCCAGCAGCAGCCACAGGCCATGCGCGCGCAGCCGGGATCGGCGAAGGGTGCACGCCCGCATCATCCGCGCACTTGTTTTTCCGTGAGCACCTTCCGCAGTGCGTTCATCAGTTCCTCGCGCTTGAAGGGCTTGGGCACGAAGCCGTCCATCCCCGCTTCGCGGCAGCGATCCACCTCTTCCTTCAGCACGTTGGCGGTCATGGCCAGGATGGGCACGCGGGCCTTGGCGCCGCCCCATGCGCGGATGGCACGTGTGGCATCGTAGCCGTTCATCTCGGGCATCTGCACGTCCATCAGGATCACGTCGTAGTCGCTCGTCTCGGCCATGCGCACGGCCACCTTCCCGTTCACCGCCAGATCCACCTGCGCACCGGGGACGGCATCGGCCAGCTCGTCCTGCGCCACCATGGCGTTGAACTCGTTGTCCTCGGCCAGCAGGATCCGCAGGTCCTTCAGGTCGTGCACGGGTCCGGAGCCTTCGTTTTCCCGGCCGTCCGCTTCCATGGCCTTCTCCGGCACGAGGTAGGGGATCGTCACGGTGAAGGTGCTGCCCGATCCCGGGGTGCTGGCCACGGTGATGGTGCCCCCTTGCAGTTCGGCGAGCCGCCTGCTGATGGTGAGGCCCAGGCCGGTGCCGCCGTACTTCCGTGTGGTGTCGCTGTACGCCTGGGTGAACTCGTCGAAGATCCGGTCGAGCCGCTCCGGGCGGATGCCGATGCCGGTGTCGATCACATCGAAGCGCAGCACGGCCTGCTGTTCCGTGGCCAGGGCCTGCGGTACCCGGCCCACCTGCACCCGCACCGATCCCCGCTCGGTGAACTTCACCGCGTTGCCAGCCAGGTTCAGCAGGACCTGGTCCAGCCGGGTGGGGTCGCCGGTGATCAGGGCCGGCACCTCGTGGTCCACCTCCACCTTAAGCGCGATGCCTTTCTCCTCGGCCTTGAAGCGCAGCACGTCGCGCACGTTGTGTACCACCGTGCGGGGGTCGAAGTCCACCTGCTCGAACTCCACCCGGCCCGCATCGATCTTGCCCAGGTCCAGGATGTCGTTGAGGATCACCAGCAGGTTCTCGCTGCTCTGCGCGATGGCGTTGAGGTATTTGGCCTGCTCGGGCGGGTGCGGGTTGCGCTTGAGGATGCCGCTCATGCCCATGATGGCGTTCATCGGCGTGCGGATCTCGTGGCTCATGTTGGCCAGGAACTGCTGCTTCACCTGCTCGCTGTGCTCGGCCTGCTCCTTGGCGGTCACCAGCTCGGCGGTGCGCAGCCGCACGTTCTGCTCCAGCTCGTCGCGCTGCCGGGTGAGCTTGCGGGTGCGGGAGCGGATGAAGAGATAGATGCCGAACATGACCAGCAGCACGCCGAGCGCGCGGGCCCACCAGGTCATGTACCAGGGCGGCAGGATGGTGATCAGCAGTTCCGTGGGGGCGGCATTCCACACGCCATCGCGGTTGTTGCCCCATACCTTGAAGGTGTAGCTGCCGGGATCGAGGTTGGTGTAGTTGGTGCCGTGCGCCCGGCCGGCCTCGATGGGCTGCGGGTCGAAGCCCTCCAGTTGGAAGCGGTAGGTGCGACCGCCGGGCGAGCTGAACTCCATGCTCGCGAAGTCGAAACTGAGCATGGTGGCCATGCTGTACGGAATGGTGAGCTGGCGGGCGAGGTGCGCGGGGCCGGAAAGGACGGCCTCACCCCCCCGGAAGTCGATGGATGCGTTCCCGGCCTTGATGTCCGTGAGGACCGTTCGCACCGGGTCCCGGTCGGTGCGCAGCTCGCGCGGGTCGAAGTGGTTGAAGCCGCTCACCCCGCCGAAGAAGAGCGTGCCGTCCTTGGCCTTCGCGAAGGCGTACCGGTTGAACTCGTCGCTCTGCAGCCCGTCGTTGGCGTCGAAGGTGCGCACGGCGTGCGAATCCCTGTTGAAGCTGGCGATGCCCTTGTTGGTGCTCATCCAGAGCAGCCCTTCATCATCGACGAGCAGGCCGTAGACCACATCGTTGGGCAGGCCATCGGCGGTGGTGAAGCGTTGGAACTCCCCGGTGGCCTTGTCCATCCGGCAGAGCCCCCCGCCATTGGTGCCCGCCCAGAGCACGTCGGGGCCGGTGGGATCGGCCAGCAGGCAGAAGATGATGTCCGTGGAAAGCGATCGCGGGTCACCGGGGATGTTGTGGTAGTGCGTCCATCGGCGGGTGGCGGGGTCCAGGCGCAGCAGGCCCTTCATGGTGCCGAGCCAGAAGATGCCCCGTGCGTCGCGGTGGATGCTTTGGAGGAACGGGTACACGCCCCCTTCCGCCGGGATGGGATAGGGCACGGAAGAAAAGCGCTCGGATCGGGGGTCGAAGAAACCGATGGCCGAGGTGCTGCCGAAGATGATCAACGAATCGCCCTCGGCATGCACGGGGAACAGCACGGGTAGTTCAGGGTCACGGAAACTCCGCGAGCGACCATCACTCCCGTCATCGCGCCAGAGCCGTTCGCCCCCGTTGGACCAGCGCACGCCGGCCGGGGCCTCGGTGAAGGACGGCTGTGGGGCGTATCGCGGCGAGGTGTAGTTCAGCATGTTCACGAAGGGTGGCATGGGCGAAGTGGTGCCGGTGCCCGGGTCGTGGACCATGGACTTCCATCCGGTGTGCAGCATCACGCGGCCATCGGCCAGGGGGGCCATGTTCTGCACGGTTTCCGAGCGATGGAGATGGAAGCGCTCCATGCGGGGGTCGTACATGAGGATGCCGTAGCCGGAGGTGCCGATCCAGATCAGTCCGTTGCGGTCCTGGACGATGCAGGCCACGATCAGGTCCGGTATCTCGCGCCCGCCCGTGGGAATGACCTTGGAGCAATGGCCGCTTTCGGGGTCGCATCGCCACAGGCCGGTATAGGTGCCCGCCCACAGCCGGCCGTCGCTGGCGATCATGCCGGTGTTGACGTCCCCCCAGTGGGCCGGCTTGATGCGGCTCGGCCGCACGGCGTCGGGTATGCTGCCCAGCTCCACTACGCCGTCCTTCGTCAGCCCGAAGACGGTTTGGCGGCTGCTGTCCGGCAAGGGAAAGATGTACCCGCCCGCCAAGGGGCCCTGCAACCGGAGTTGCGGGCGCTCCCGCTCGGGGTCGCGCGCCATCGCCGCGATCTGCTCCTCATCGGCGGTGTTGAGCAGGTAGTTGGCGTGCAGGTACGGTTCCTTCCCGTGGGAGAACTGACCGCTGGCCAGCCGCAGCATGCCGTCCGGGCCGATGTCCAGGTAATAGAGGTTCACCACCATCAGCAGCTCCGAGGACGTGCCCGGGCCGGTGATCGATGCGGCGGAACGGTCCGGCGTGATGCGATACAGGCCATTGCCGATGCTGGCCCAGATGTGGCCCGAGGGGTCCTCGGCGATCAGGTTGGTGACGCAGGCGGTGGAACTGGGCGAACCGGCCCTTCGCGGCGTGCAGGCCAGATGATGGAAGATCTCCGTGGCGGGATCGAACACGTCCAGCCCGCTGTTGGTGCCCACCCAGATCATCCCATGGCCGTCCTCGAACACCCGCAGGATGTGGTTGTCGCGCACCGAGGTGCTGTCCAGCGGGTCGTGCCGGAAGATCTTGAAGCCGTACCCGTCGTAGCGGTTCAACCCGTCCTTGGTGGCGAACCAAAGGAAGCCGGTGCGGTCCTGGATGATGCTGCCCACCATGCCCTGCGAAAGGCCGTCCTCGATGGTGATCCGCTGGAAGGGCAGCTTGATGGTATCGGCGCCCCGGACGGCCTGTGCATGCATGTGCGTGCCGGCGAGCAGGGCGGCCAGCAGGGGCAGGATGCGGTGCATCCGGCGCATCATCCCGTGTACAGGCCCTTGTTCATGGCATACACCACGATGCCCGCCGTATTGCGCGCACCGATCTTCTGCAGGATGTTGTTGCGGTAGCCTTCCACCGTGCGCGGGCTTAAAAAGAGCCTGCCAGCGATCTCGGTGGTCGTGAGCTCCTGGCAGATCAACCGCACCACCTCCAGCTCGCGCTCGGTGAGGGATTCCACGTCGCTGAAGATGGGCTTCACCTTCTGCTTCTTCACCAGGCCGTGCAGCATCACGCGGCTCACCATCTCACTGAAATGGTAGCCGCTGGCGGCCACCGCGCGGATGGCGTCCTCGATCTCGTCGGGCTCGGCGGTCTTCGGCACATAGCCATTGGCGCCCAGTTCCATCAGGTGGATGATGAACTTCTCGTCGCTGTGCATGCTCAGCACGATCACCTTTACCTCCGGGTGCTCGGCGCGGGCACGGCGCATGGCCTCGATCCCGTCCATCACCGGCATCTCCAGGTCCAGCAGCACCATGTCGATCGTGTTGCCCCGCAGCCCCGTCAGCAGTTCCTCGCCATTGGCGGCCTCAAAGACCACGTGTACGTCGGCCATGTCGCGCAACAGCATCGCGAGGCCGCGGCGGAACATGGCCTGGTCGTCCACCAGCGCGAGCTTGATCATGGCGCAAGATCGCCCGCATGGAAGATCCGCGCACCCGTATTTCCACGGTGGCCGCATTTCCCGTGCATCCACGCTGGTGGCGCCTCGTGTGGCCGGGGACCTTTGTGCCGTCGATGGCGCTTATGCCAAGGCCGCGTTCCCGCACCACCATGAAGCACCTGATCCTTATCGCCATGCCGATCGCTCTCGCGACCGCCGCCGCCGGCCAGGGCCGCACGACGATGATCCCCACGGACAACTGGCTCGCCGCCCACCAGGCCGCCATCGGCACCACCGTGCCGGCCCAATGGCTGCAGGACATCGGCGTGGCCGACATGGAGGTGTTCATGGCCGGTGGCCACACGCTGGTCCTCGTGGACCGCGCCCCGGTGGTGGTCGAGAACGGCGCGGCCTTCATGCGGCGCGGGCTGCACGGGCTGGGCGGCACCCGCCTGGCCCTGGTGGACGAGGTGGAGCACATCAGCGAGGACGTGCTGCGCGGGACGTACCGCGGGTCGATCGGCGGCACGGCCGTGCAGATGGACCAGTACGTGCGGCTGCGCAACGGCGTGCCCGCCACGGTGGTGCGCATGGTGCGCCGGGCCGACGGGTCCGCGCCGGCGGCCCGGCCGATGGGGGACCATCTCGTGCTGGAACTGATCGATGCGCCCGCCTATGCGGTGCCGACCCTGGTCAAGGGCTGAGGGCCATCACCCGGTGCCGGCCCAGGAACGCAGCTCCTCCATCACCGTGGCATTGAGCGCGATCGCCGCCGGCACCGCTTCCCGGCAGGCGGCGGCACCCTCCGCCCGCGCCCGCGTCTCCACGTCGGTGAGCAGGTCGAAAAGCGCCTGCGCGCCCATGTAATGCACCTGCGGGCGCAGACTGTGGGCGGCCACCACCAGGCCGTCCGAATCGCCGGCCTCCTGCAGGTCCGCCAGCCGGTCGAACATGGCCGGCGCGCCTTCCAGGTACATGCCCACGTACCGGGCCATGCGCGCACGGTCGCCGCTGCAGAACCGCTCCAGGAACGTGAGGTCGATGGATGTGGAGGGCATGGCCCGGGCCGGCAAGGTAGTGCGCGTGCGGAACACGTACGGGCGGCCGGCGACAGCGTCGGACACGGGGCGTGCGACCCCGTACACCGGCCCGCACGACCCGATCTTTGGCCCCATGCCCCGTCCATCGTCCTTCACCTTCCGGCCCATCACCGCCGCGGAGATCGCTTCCCGCACGCCCCATCGCGACGGCGAGACCAAGGTGGGCGAGGCGCTGGCCGCCGACTGGCGCGATCCCGCCTGCCGCTACGTGGTGCTGGGCATCTGCGAGGATGCGGGCCCGCGCGCCAACAACGGACTGGCCGGTGCGCGCAACGGCTTCGATGCCTTCCTGCCCAACTTCCTCGGCCTCCAGGCCAACCGCTTCATCACCCCCGGGGGCGTGCATGTGCTGGGCCGCATCGACGACACGGACACCGACGCGGAGGCCGGTCCGGCGGCACTGCGCCAACGGGTGGCGGAGCTCGACGAGCTGGTGCGGCGCACGGTGCTGCCCGTGATGCAGGCCGGCAAGGTGCCCATCGTCATCGGCGGCGGCCACAACAATGCCTACCCGCTGATGCAGGCGGCCCATGCGGTGCAGGGCACGCCGGTGGACGTGGTGAACCTGGACCCCCACGCCGACCTGCGCCCGCTGGAGGGCCGGCACAGCGGCAACGCGTTCAGCTACGCCATCGTCAACGGCATCGTGCGCCGCTACGCCGTGTTCGCCCTGCACCGCGCCCGCAACAGCGAGGCCATCCTGCGCTTCATGGACGAGCACCATGTACACCACACCTGGTACGCCGACTACCTCATGGACCCGATGCGCTTCCACCACGACCTGGACGCGTACGTCGCCGGGGACGATGCGCCGCTGTGCGTGGAGCTGGACATGGACGTGATCCGCCACATGCCCTCATCGGCCTTCAGCCCCAGCGGCATGGTGCTGGAGGAGGCGCGCTACTACCTGCGCCGCATCATGGCGTCGCCGCGCCCGGTGCATTACGTACACCTGCCCGAGGCCGCGCCCACCACGCCGTCGCAGGGCCGCATCGTGGGCAAGGCGCTGGCCTTCCTGGTGCATGATGTGATCTCCGTGCGGCGGTGAAGCCCCGCTACCTTTGCCCCGCAACGGCCCGCGCCCTGTGCCAGGGAGTCCGGCCCGCCTGATGCCCCGCTTCCTCACCTATTCCTTCCTCCGGCGCATGCTCATCTGGACCATCGTGGTATTGGTCCTGATCGTCGGGGCGGTGATCGTGCTGGTGCAGGGGCCGGCCTTCGGTGCTTCCGCCAACGGTGAGCGGCTGGCACGCATCCACGCCTCGCCCAATTTCCGCGACGGCGCGTTTCGCAACCGCACCTTCACGCCGCAGCTCGCCGAGGGCCACAGCATGCCCGGCGTGCTGTGGGACTTCCTCATGGGCGACCCGCCGCGCCGCCTGCCGGTGGACACCATCCCCACGCAGCGCCACGACCTCCACCACCTGCCGCCCGGCGACCTGCTGGTGTGGTTCGGCCACTCGTCCTACCTGCTGCGCATCGATGGCCGCACCATCCTGGTCGATCCCGTGCTCAGCGGCTACGCGGCACCGCTGCCCTTCTTCGGCAAGGCCTTCCCCGGCACCGACCCGTACACCGTGGACGACCTGCCGCCGATCGACCTGCTGCTGATCACCCACGACCATTACGACCACCTGGACCACGCGGTGGTGCGGGCCCTGCGCCCCAAGGTGGGCGAAGTGGTCTGCGGCCTCGGCGTGGGCGCGCACCTGGAGCGCTGGGGCTATCCCGCGGGCATGGTGCGCGAGACCGACTGGCACGAGACGCTCACGGTGGCCGGCGGCCTGGTGCTGCACACCGTGCCCGCGCGCCACTTCTCCGGCCGGGGCTTCCGCCGCGACAACACCCTGTGGCAGTCGTACGTGCTCGATGCCGATGGACGCAAGTTCTTCCTCGGCGGCGACAGCGGCCACGACAGCCACTTCGCCGAGGCGGGCGCGGCCCACGGGCCCTTCGAGCTGGCGATCCTGGAATGCGGGCAGTACGATGTGCGCTGGGAGTACATCCACCTGCTGCCGGACGAGGTGGTCGCTGCCGCACAAGAGCTCGGCGCGCAACGCTTGTTCCCGGTGCATAACTCGAAGTTCCCGCTGGCCAGCCATCCGTGGGACGAGCCGCTGGTGCAGGTGAGCGCCCATGCCGAGCGGGCCGGCATGCCGCTGCTTACGCCCATGATCGGCGAAGTGGTGCGGCTCGCCGACAGCACCCGCGTGAACGCGCGCTGGTGGGAGGGCGTGCAATAGCTATTGCTTCACGAAGCGCACGTACGCCGGGCCATCGTCCAGGCCGATGTGCAGCAGGTAGGCGCCGGCCGGAAGATCCTGCACGGGCAACACCCCCGCCGCGATGTTCCCCGCCGATACCACTTGGCCGGTGGGGGCCAGTATCCGGAAGGTGGTGTGGGGCGCAGCGCCTTCCACCGTGATCCGGTCCGTGGCCGGGTTCGGGAAGAGCCGCACGCGCTCGGGGCCGTGCGCCGCGATGCCGGTGGGGCCGCCTTCCACGCTCACCGTGACCGACAAGGTGTAGCTGCATCCATGCACATCGGTCACCGCGCAGGTGTAGGTGCCGCCCGTGGCGATGCTGATGGTGGGGGTCTGCGCGCCGTTGCCCCACTGGTAACCGCTGAAGGAGGCCGCGAAGCCCAGCGTGTACGGCAGCTCATCGGCCTGCACGGTGATGGCCGGCAGCGCGATGGTGCCGCTGGTGAAGGTGAACTCATCGGCGCCCATGTCGCAGGCGGGATCGGTGCGCGGGTCGTAGTCGATGTCCTCCGCCGCGTACAGGATGTACTGCCCCAGGCCCTCCAGCACGCAGCTGTTCAGGTGCAGGTCGGGCTGCATCGGGAAGACCGGATCGAGCTGCACGCTGCCGCTCCCCTGGCCGGTGGCGCCCTGGTAGGCGGCCAGGCCGGCATGGTCAGCGCCGCCCACGTGGGCCAGCACGGCGCCGGTGGTGAACAGCGCGTTGTGGTCCGCCGTGCCCAGGTTGCCCGCCACCTCCACGCGGAGCGCGGTGCCGCCGCTGCGGTCGGCGAGGATGTTGTTGCGCAGCAGCAGGTCCTGGCCGTCGGGGAAGCTGCCCAGGTGATGGAAGGCGTGCGATGCGGCCGGGTCGCCGCCGGCCACCAGCACGCTGTTGTGTACCACCGACGCATCCCACAGGTTGAAGGCCATGATGCCCACGGTGGCGCCGGTGCCCTGCACATGCACCATGTTGTTGTCCACCATGTTGCCGAACGGTTCGGCGGTCTCCGGGGTGTTGCTCACCTCGATCCCCGTGCAGCCCTCCACGCACCGGGCATCAATGGTGTTGCCGCCGATACGGACCAGCGCGCCCGTGTGCATGGTGCGGATGCCGGTGAACCATTCGCCCGCCGACGTGGTGATGGTGTTGCGGGCGATCTCACCGCGCGCGCGCATCACCTCCACGGCACCGCGCACCTGGTCGCGGAAGATGTTGTTGTGCACCTGGATGCCCTGGCCCCAGCCGCTGGCCGATCCCTGGAAGTCGAACGACAACGCCTGCTGCCCGCCGATGAAGGTGTTCGCCATGACATGGACGAAGAGCGACGGCGGCACATCGGGATCGGTGTTGGGGCTGCCGTGCAACAGCGTGCTGCCGCTGCCGTCCTGGCCGTGGAAGATGCAGCCGTTCACGGTGAGCATGTACACGTCGTTGAGGAAGTGGATCGCCCGGCCATGCGCGGGGTCCAGCGGGCGGAAGCTCATCTCCACGAACTCGATGTGCTTCGTGCCGTCGAGCCGGACGATGTGGTCGTCGGCGGCACCGGTGGCATCGTGCTCCAGCACCACGGAGGCGGCGTCGCCGTTCTCGCTGCGGAAGACGATGGTGCCGGGCGTGCCGCCGATCGCGCCCAGCGCGTACTGGCCGGTGTAGGTGCCCGGCCGCAGCAGGAAGGTCACGTCGCCGGCGGCGCCTTGGGCGTTCAGCGCGCTCACCGCCGCGGTGAGGGTGGGGAAGGCGGGGGCGTTGCCGCCCACGGTGTAGTTGCCGCTCAACTGGGCGCAGAGCGGGGCGGCGGCGCCGATCAGGGCGCTCAGCATGAAATGGCGCAGGGTCATGGCTTCTTGATCTTGTTCAGCAGGTCGCGGCCGGTATTCACGGCGCGCTGGCCGGTGTTGGCGGGGGTGGCGCCGGGGCAGAGCACGCCGGGTTCGTAGCTCGCGATCCGCGCGATGTTGTCCGCGTCGGTCCATACGCCCAGCCCCAGCTCCACGATCTTCCAGGTCTCGCCCGTCTTCTGCCCGTTCTTCCACGTGCCGCCGGCCTTCATCACGGCCATGCGGGTGAACTTGTCCTGCGTGCCGTTCCACCATTCCATGGAACCGCTCTGCTGGTGCTTCACGCCGGGGTCCGGGCAGTACTGGGCGGCGTACGGGCTGCGCGGGTCGAAGGCGGCGCGCATCACCTTCTCCACCAGTTCCTCGCCGTTGGCGTTGAGGCGCACGGTGCTGCCCTCCACGAAGAAGCCCGGCGCCAGCATCCGCATCAGGTACGCGCGGAAGTGGGCGGGATCGGCCTCGCGCAGCAGGCGGTGGGTGTAGAGGAACACGTCCACGTCACGCGCGAACTCGGGGATGGCCACTTCGGGCAGCGCTTCCAGTTCGGTCAGGGCCTTCTCCTCGTGCATGCGGCTGCCCAGGGTGGGCATGCGGCGCACCTCCTCGGCGGTGTGGCTGCGCTGGTCGCCCTCGCGCCGGTCGCGCACCACGGTCACCATGTCCGCGCGCCACGGGGCGGTCACGGCATCACGGTAGAAGCGGGTCTCCTGCCGCACCTGCTCGGTGGCCGTGGCCACATCGCTGATGATCATGTCGGCCTCCACCTCGAACTGCATGCTGAAGGACAGCGGGGTGTGCCACACGGTGCGCGGCTCATCGGCCACGCGCAACGATCGGAGCGCCACCATGCGGTCGTGCCGATGGTCGCCCACGAAGGCGCGCAGGTGGGCGCGGGCATGGGCCAGCACCTCGTCATCGGTGGGCGTGGGGATGCCCTCGTAGGTGTTGTGGCTGGTCTTGAACTCGCGGTAGCTGGGCGGGTCGCCGATGTCGTAGCGCACCAGGCCATGCACCACCACCAGGGCATCGGGGTATTCGGGGATCTCGGCCTTGCGCCAGATGGTGGCGCTGCGCTCCCAGAACCAGAGCAGGTCGCCGGTGGCGCGCACCTTCTTCATGGGGGCGCTGCCGAGTTCGATGCGGACCTGGCCGGGGCGGGCGAGGTCCTTCTTGATCTGCGCGTCGCTGGGCTGGGCGAAGGCGGCGATGGCGCCGAGGCCCATGGCGGCGATCAACAGGGCGGCTCGGATGCGCATGGTCGGGGACATTGGTCCCGCGAACGTGGGCGATCGGGCGCGATCGGGCACGGGCGATCGGGTGAACGACGGCCCGGGTTGGGCGAACGGTCACAGGGTGCGGATGCGGGCCATGAGCGCATCGCGGAAGGTGCGCCCCACGGGCACGCGCACGGCGCCCATGCGCACGAAGCCCTCTTCCACGGCGGTGATCTGCCGCGTGTCCACCATGTGGCCGCGGTGGATGCGCAGGTGGTGCGGGCTGTTGAGCCGGGCCTC